>WRFI01000004.1 GCA_009778875.1 Propionibacteriaceae bacterium
GCCCGAGCTGCCAGGAATCGCCGAAGCTGACGTTCTGGCACTTGCTGGTCAGGCCCTTGCGGCAGTATTCGCAGACACCACAGGTGGTCATGCAACTGATGACGCGGCGGTCGCCGACCTTCAGCTTCTTGACGCCAGAGCCGACCGCCACGATGGTGCCGACACCCTCATGACCGATGATGTTGCCCTCGGCCACCTCTGGGGTGTCACCCTTGAGAATATGCAGATCAGACCCGCAGATGGTGGTCGTGTCGATCTGAATAATGACATCAGTTGGCTCAATGATTGACGGGTCAGCAACGTCGTCCCATGACTTCTGGTTCGGTCCGTGATAAACCATTGCTTTCATGTAAATATCCTTTCACTGGGGGTGGCAAGACACCTGGATCCTCAGCGCACCGCTAGGGGCGATGACGCGGCGCCGAAGCCATCAATGACACCATACTAGCGTGGCCCGCCCCAGATCCGCACCGCCGGGTGGGCGTACTACAACACCACCCCGCTGCGTCGATGTAGCCACACCGCACCAAGGCCGAGACCGAGCGTCAACAGCAAAGCCGCGGCAGCGGTAGAACCGGCCGAACCGGCGGCCACAGACCCACCCGTGTTCGCGCCCGCCGCGTATGAGAACGTCCTGGACACCGCGCCAGATCTCGACCCGGCAAACGTGATCGTGTGCTTACCCGTTGAGAGACCTGCCGGGGAAACCGCCTTCACAGACACCTTGCCATCGGCCCCGACAACGGAATCCTTGACCACAACCCAGGCATCGGAGTGAACCGTGACGGTCACCGACTCGCCAGGCCGGAAACCAACCCCCGTCGCAGACAGTTCCTGGCCCACGGGAATGACGTCTGCCAAACCGATGATGCCTATGTAGTTCACCATCACTGGTGTTGTGCCGGAATCGCCTATCGCTTTGCCGTCGAAAAACACGGTGACGGCATAGGAACCCGGCTCCGAGGCCGTCAGCGGCAGGGTGTACGTACCGTCCCCGTTGTCGACTATCGTGCCCAGGGCGACTCCAACCGGTACAGACTTGATGGTTAGCTCCTTCGCAGCACCAACCAAAGGCTTGCCATCGGTGCCAGACAACGTGACAGTGACATCATAGGAACCGGTGCCGTTGGCCAGGCGAGCCAGGCCACCAGTACCGCCCTGCGCCACAGGCTTGTCCGGTGTCTCATCCAGAGTGAGGGTGGGCGCTGGAGGCTCCGGCGTCACAGGCGGATCCGAGGGGTCATACACCGAATATGTCACAATGCCCGAGAAGAGTGACTCGATGCCGCAGACGTCACCGAGCCATGCCCCATTTTGGTTCACACAATCTGCCTTGGTCATGCTGTTGGTTGACCAAATCTGCACACCATCCCAGTCATTTGCATCACTTTGGAATTGGAGTATGACGGTGCCTTTGGCATTGAATGTCACATTACCGCCTGTGATGTCCGCCGAACCGTCCATCGCCGTCCACGTTATTGTTTCACCGCTTTCGGAGCTGACAGCGGGCAACGCCTGCGGTATACCGATCTGGGCATTGCCGGTCAACGTCTGGAACACCGCATTGAAAAGAGTGCATTCCGGATTCATCTCGGCCGCGTAATGCTGATAGGAGCATGCTGCTATGGGATCGAGCGTGCTCAGGCTATTCTGGCGCACATCAATACTGGCCGGAATCCATGAATCGTCTGCGCCGACCATTGTTTTGGCCAATGACGTGAGATCCGCCAGACTGTCAATGTCGTTGTCGGCCAAATTCAATATCCAAAGACTTGCCAAGCCATCCAGAGGCTTGACATCCTTGATGTGATTGCCACTCAGATCGAGGTGAGCAAGTTTGGTAAGCCCGGCCAACGGTGAAATGTCGATGATGCTGTTGGACCCAAGTTGCATATCCACCAAGCCCGTCAAACCGGCCAATGGCGTTAGTGCGCTTATCTGATTGGAACTCAAAAACAGTGTTGTCAGTGAATGCGCGTTGGTTAACGGTGTTAGGTCGGCGATCTTACAGCCATCGGCAGCCAGAAAACTCATTCTTGCCAAACCGGCAAGAGGTGTCAGCTTGCTGACTCCAGTCTCAGACACGTCAAGTTGGCTAAGGTCGGACATGTTGGCCACAGCCGAAATGTCGGTTAGGGGATTGGAGTTGAGATACAGGTTTTCCATCTTCGTCATCGCACCTAAAGATGAGATATCAGCGATCTTGTTCGTACCCAGATCTAGTGCGGTCACCGCCTCCGGGTTGTCCAACTTGATGGTGGTTTTCGGGTCCAAAGTGTCGATGTTGTTACTGCTCGCCCAGATCTGCGACAAATCGCTCGACCCTTCCACCGAAAAGCCAGCAAGCTGATTGCCATCTACATTCAAAGACTTCAGCTGCGGCAAGCCGGTGAGGGTGATTATGCCTTCGAGTTTGTTGTTGATCAGGCTCAAGTCCGTCAAGTTGGGTAGATTGGTCAGAGTTTCCGCGACCCCAGTCGTAAGCTCGCCATCTTCCAGGCTTAGGTCGGTCACGCTCGCACCGTTGGGAGACTGCAATAGGGCTACCAAGGGGCCAAGGTCATCGAAAGTACCCTGTGACAGCCATATGGAGGTTTTTCCTTCGCTGAAAGTCAGCCGGTCTATTCCGGTCAAGTCAGCTACTGCAAAGCAAGCCAACCCGGTGATACCCCCTACTTCAGGGTCAGCCAATGCGTCGAATTTCTCATCCGGAATATCGTCTCCGTAGCCAAAATCACCCATGTCCACTCCGGCCCATGTCATGTTGCCAGCGATACACGCTGCGAAATTGACATCTGGCACGTTTCGCTCTTCCGCGTTCGCCGCCGGCGCAAACCCAATCATCATGCCCAGACACAACACCGCACCCGATGCTAGGGCCACAATTTTTCGCCCATAGCGCTGCCCATTCACCATAATGTCTCCTACCCTCTCGCAACGGCTCCCGAAGCAACACCGGGGCGCCACCACCACCTAGGCTAAGCTACCCGACAGGCCTGGGCCAGACAAGGCCGAGATACTCCCTTAGACCTTAGACCTTGAGATTGTCACTGCCGCCCGGAAGCTTCATCAGCAGCGCGAGGGACAAGACCGTGATGGCAAGCAGGATGGTGGACAGGGCACCGGCAGTACCAAGCTGGTTTCGCACGACCGTGACGTAGATGCCGAGCGACATGGTCTGCGTCTTGGCGCTGTAGAGGAACAGCGTGGTGCTCAGTTCCGTGATGATGGTCACCCAGCTCAAAATGGCTCCCGAGAAGATGCCAGGAGCAAGCACAGGCACGATGACCTTGACCAGCGTTTTGAGCTTGGACGCCCCCAGTGACTGGGCGGCCTCTTCGATGCTGGGGCTCTGTTGGCCGAGTAACGCCGCGGTCGAGCGAATCGCGTACGGCATACGTCTGATCATTAAGGCGATCACCATGATGGTGGCGGTTCCCGTCAAGGCCAGCGGCTTGCCCGAGAAGGTCAGCATGAATGCGATACCGATGACCAGCCCCGGCACCACATAAGGCACCATGGTCAAAGCGTCCAAGGCCTTGTTGACGGGGTTGGGGCGACGCACCGAGATGTAGGCGACCAGCACCGCGATCACAACGAGCAGCACCAGCGCCGACAGCCCGATGGTGAACGTGTTCTTGACATACTTTTCGATGTCTTTGGAGGCCGACGTGTAGTTTGCCAGCGTGAAATGCAGGCCCGGGACGAACTGCCCCATGACCGTCTTGCGGAAGCTGGAAACGATCACCACCAACAGCGGCAGGAGCGACACCACCAAGTATGCGTACACAAGAACGTGGACGAGAACCGCCGGGCCGGGGCGCAGCACCTTGGGCTGGATCGGCCGCATGGCGTTCATGGCGAATGAGTTGCGCGACGAAACGTAGCGTTGCACAAAGAAGATGGCCAACGTCAGCACAATGACGATGACGCTCAAAGCGGCGGCAAAGTTCATGTTCTGGCTGACTTCGCCGGTGGCGGCACCGTAAATCTGGTAGGGCATCGTTTGGTATCCCTTGCCGATCAGCATTGGGGTGCCAAAGTCCGCGAAGGCGCGGACGAACACCAGCAGGCTGCCCGCCAGGACGGTCGGCACCAGCAGTGGCGCCACCACCTTGAAGGCCCGCTTGGGGCCGTTGCAGCCCAGCGAGTCGGACGCTTCCAGGATTGACTCGTCGACGGTGCGCCAGGCTCCCATGAGATAGGTGAAGATCAGCGGCACAAGTTGCAGCGTGAGAACGACCAGGATTCCTGGCAACCCGTAGATGGACGGTATCGAGACGCCAAACAGTTTCTTGGCTCCCTGCGTGACAACGCCGTTGCTGCCCAGCAGCAGGATCCAGGAATAGGCGCCGATGAACGGCGGCGACATCATCGATGCCAGGACCAGTACCTGGATGGCGTTCTTGCCGCGCACCCGGAACATGGTCATGACATACGACAAAGGAAAGGCGACGACAAGCGCCAGCAGAGTGACACCAAAGCCGATGAAAAGGCTGTGCCCCAGCGCCGTCAGGTATGTCTTGGAGTGGAAGAACTGGCCGAACGAGGCCAGGGAGAAGCCTGCGCCGCCGCCTTGGAAGCTTTTTCGCAGCACCATGAACATCGGGATGACGACGATCACGATGTAGAACAGCGAGATGAGGCCGGAGGCGCCCGTCCAGATGTCCGGTTTGACTAGCTTCAGGGTATTTCGGGGCGCAGTGCCACTCATGGTTGACTCCGCATGACCGTGGAGCCGGTCTCCGGGTCGAAGTAGTTGAGCCTGCTTTGGTCAAAGGCCAGCTTGACCGGCTGGCCAGCCGTCCAGGAGTGCGATGCGCCGTGGCTGAACTCCAGGAACTCGACGACGTCCCCGCTGGACAGTTCCGCGCGCACCTGGTTGTGCGGCCCGAGGAACGTCTGGTCGACGATCGTGGCGGCGGCGCCCTTGTCGGCCACGGCGAGGGCCTCAGGCCGGGCGGAGACGACCACTAAGTCGCCGGTGGCGGCCGTGTCGACCTGATCGGTGATGTCCAACGTCAGCTCGGCGTCGAGGCTGACCAGCAGCCGGTCGTGTTCGCGCACGACGGGACGGGTGATCGGGTTCGTCTTTCCGATGAAACCGGCCACGAACATGTTGGTTGGGCGGTGATAGATCTCGGGCGGGGTGCCGAGCTGCTGCACGATACCCTCGTTCATGACGGCGATGCGGTCGGAGACCGACATGGCCTCCTCTTGGTCGTGGGTGACGTAGATGCAGGTGATGCCCGCCTGGTGCTGGATCTCGCGAATCGTTGTCCGCATCTCGACGCGCAGCTTGGCGTCGAGGTTGCTCAGCGGCTCGTCCATCAGAAGGACGGCCGGCTTGATGACGAGCGCCCGCGCCAGGGCGACCCGCTGCTGCTGCCCGCCGGACATCATGCCAGGCATGCGGTCTCTCAACTGGTCCATGTGAACGGAATGGAGGGCCTCATCAACGCGCGGGCCGATGTCCGACTTGGGCACCTTGCGGTTCTCCAAGCCGAAAGCGACGTTTTTTGCCGCCGTCATCTGGGGGAACAGCGCGTAGTTCTGGAAGACCATGCCGATGTTGCGGGCCGCTGGGGCCAGGTCATTGATGACCTCGCCGTTGAACGCGATGGTGCCTGCCTCGATCGAGTTGAAGCCGGCGATCATGCGCAACAGGGTGGTTTTGCCACACCCGGAGGGCCCGAGGAGGGTGAAGAACTCACCCTCCCGGACCTCCATGGAGAGGTCGGTGATCACGACGTGATCGCCGTACTCTTTGCGCAGGTGTTGCAGGCTGATGGCGGTGGCGCCACCCACTTGCTCTGCAGATTGTGACATTAGCTGACGTTGGCCAGAGCTGCCTGGTACTTCGAAAGGATCGTGTCGCGGTTGGCCGACACCCAGGTCGAGTCTTCTTGCAGCGTCTTGATGTCGCTCAACAGCGGGACGCCCTGCTTCACGATGCCCGGGCGCAGCGGACGGCCATTGGTCTGGTCGGCGATGATCTGCTGGGCTTGCTCAGACTGGATCCAGTCGCAGAAGGCTTGCGCCTGCGCCATGTTCTTGGCGCCCTTGATGATCTCGACACCGGACGGCAGGAAGACCGCACCCTCGCTCGGATAGATGATCTTGACGGGCTGACCGGCCTGGACGAAGTTCGAGGCCAGCGGCTCATATGTCAAAGCCACGGTGTACTCGCCGTTGGCTGTGGACTGGCCGACCTCGTTGGACGAGCCGATGGCCTGGCCACCAGTTTGGTTCAGCAGGCTCTGCACGAACTGCCAGCCGGCGTCCGAGGTGTAGTTGGCGTCCATCGACGACTGGCCACCCATGGCGGCGAGCATGTTCGTCAACTGGGCGAACGCACTGGACGAGTTGGTCGGGTCACCGAAAGCAATCTTGCCCTTCAGCGCCGGGTTCAGCAGGTCCGCGTAGCCGTTGATCGTGATGTCACCGATCTTGTCGGTGTTGACCATGAGGACGGAACCGTCGGCCTGATACGGCGTGGAGAAGCCACCGACGTTCTTGCCGATGCCAGTCATGTCGCCATCATTGGCGCCGACGTATGGTTCCCATAGGTCCGAGTTGGACATGGCCTGGGCGACGCCGCCGCCGAACAGCACATCGCCTTGGGGATTGGCGACCTCATTCGTGATTCGGGTATAGAGTTCACCGGTTCCGGCAGTGACTGTGTTGACGGTGATGCCGGTGGCGTCGGTGAAGGCAGGCAGCAAGGCATCGAGCATGTTTTGCTCATTCGGCGTGTACATGGTGAGTGTGCCGCCGATCTTGGCCGGGGCGGTGGCGGATGTGCCTGTGTCGCCTGTCGTGGGTGTGGTCCCTGCTGGACTCGACGTGCCACACGCGGTGGCGGTCAGTGCCAAAGCCAGAATCGGCAGTGCCACCAAGTAGCGAAGAGTGGGACGATGCATATGGTTATCTCCTTCAATTTCAAGCCGCAGGCCAAACCCGCGGCAGTGTTGAACCTTTGTTACATTCTCATTATGCCCGATGAGGTGAGACATTCCAGTCAGCCAGGGAGATGTGAAGTGCATGTCCGGCCAAGTTCCCGCCGATGACGCTGCGGAACGTCGCACAGGCCAAGCGGGGCGCCACCCGGTAAGATGGACGGCGCTGCCGCTTGTCGGAAGACCGACGGCGCCCAGAAAGGATGAGTGTGTTGTGAGCGTGTTGGATCGCGTGCTGAACGCCGGCGAGGGTCGCATCATCAAACGGCTGGCCCGCTCGGCTCAGCAGATCAACGGCATCGAAGAGGACTACATCGCCATGAGCGATGAAGAACTGCGCTCTCAGACGGCCGATTTCCGCAACCGGATCGACAATGGCGAATCCCTCGACCACCTGCTGCCCGAGGCTTTCGCCACCATGCGGGAAGCCTGCAACCGGGTGCTGGCCAAGCGTCCCTTCGACGTCCAGTTGATGGGCGGGCAGGCGCTTCACGAATGCAACATTGCCGAGATGAAAACCGGCGAAGGCAAGACGATCGTGGCGCTGATGCCGTCCTACCTCAACGCTCTGGACGGCAAGGGCGTCCACATCGTCACCGTCAACGACTATCTGGCCCGCTACCAGTCCGAGCAGATAGGTCGTGTGCACCACTTCCTCGGACTGAATGTTGGGGTCATCTTGGCCCAGATGAACCCGGCGCAGCGCCGTCGCGCCTACCGCGCGGACATCACCTACGGAACCAACAACGAGTTCGGCTTCGACTACCTGCGCGACAACATGGCTCTGGCGCTGGGCGATTGTGTGCAGCGCGGTCACCACTACGCCATCGTCGACGAGGTTGACTCCATTTTGATCGATGAGGCCCGCACGCCGCTGATCATCTCCGGCCCGGCCGAGGAAAACAAGCAGTGGTACCCCGAGTTCGCCCGCATCGCCACCCAGTTGAGGCGCGACCGCGACTACGAGGTGGACGAAAAGAAGCGCACCGTCGCCATCCGTGAGCCGGGCATCGCGAAAGTCGAGGACCGGCTGGGCATCGGCAACCTGTACGAAAGCGCCAACACCCCACTGATCGGCTTCCTCAACAACGCCATCCGCGCCAAGGAACTGTTCAAGCGCGACAAGGACTACGTCGTCTTGGACGGCGAGGTTCTGATCGTCGACGAGCACACCGGCCGGACCCTGATCGGGCGTCGCTACAACGAGGGCCTGCATCAGGCTCTTGAGGCCAAAGAGGGCGTCGAAATCAAAGACGAGTACCAGACGCTGGCCACGATCACGCTGCAGAACTACTTCCGCATGTACAACAAGCTGGCCGGCATGACGGGCACGGCCAAGACGGAAGAATCCGAGTTCCAGAAGATCTACGGCTTGGGCGTGCTGGTCATACCGACGAACATGCCGATGATCCGTGAGGACAAGCAGGACCTGGTTTACCGAACCGAGGACGCCAAGTTCGATGCCATCATCGAGGACGTGCTGGAGCGCCACGAGAACGGTCAACCGGTGCTGATGGGCACCGCATCCGTCGCGAAGTCGGAGATTCTGAGCAAAAAGCTGAAGAAGGCCGGTGTCCCGCACCAGGTTTTGAACGCGAAGCAGCACGAAAGAGAGGCGGCGGTCGTCGCGCAGGCCGGCCGCAAGGGTGCTGTCACCGTGGCCACCAACATGGCCGGCCGTGGCACCGACATCATGCTGGGCGGCAACCCCGAGTTCCTGGCCGACCTGGCCCTGCGTCAAAAGGGCATCGACCCGGTCGAGAACCCGGACGAGTACGAGGCCGAATGGCCCGACACGTTGAAGGAACTTGAGGCCCAGGTGGAGGACGAACACAATGAGGTCGTCGAGGCCGGCGGGCTTTACGTCGTCGGTTCCGAGCGTCACGAGTCCCGCCGCATTGACAACCAGTTGCGCGGCCGGTCCGGGCGTCAAGGTGACCCGGGCGAATCGCGGTTCTACCTGTCGTTGCAGGACGATTTGCTGCGGTTGTTCAAGTCGGATCTGGTTGAGCGCGCCATGATGTCGATGAACCTGCCGGACGACCAGCCGCTGGAATACAAGATGTTCACCCGCGCCATCGAGTCGGCCCAGAAGCAGGTCGAGTCGCAGCACTTCGAGATGCGCAAGGACGTCTTGAAGTACGACGACGTGATGAACCGCCAGCGCCACGCCATCTACACAGATCGCCGCAAGGTCTTGGAAGGCGCGGACGTCAACGAGCAGTTGCAGGACACGATCGACGAGGTGATCGCCGCCACCGTCCACCAGCAGACCGCCGGCTTCTCCGACGAGTGGGACTTGGACGCGCTGTGGGCACAGATGAAGGGCGTCTACGGGACGACCCTGTCACCCAAGGATTTCGCCGACGTCGAACACTCCCAGGAGTTGGTCGACGCGTTCTGCGAGGACGCCCACGAGGTCTACGCCAAGCGGGAGGAAGAGCTTGGCGAGATGAACATGCGGGAATTCGAGCGTCAGGTTTGGCTGACCGTTTTGGATCGCAAGTGGCGCGAGCACCTCTACGAGATGGACTATCTGCGTGAAGGCATCGGCCTGCGGGCGATGGCCCAGCGGGACCCGCTGGTCGAGTATCAGCGCGAAGGCGCCATGATGTTCGACAGCATGCAGGAAGCCTTCAAGGAGGACGTCGTGGGGTTCTTGTTCAACGCCCAGGTGACGGTGCGCCAGCCGCAGGCCGAGATGCTGTCCGGCCCGTCCGACGCGCCCAGCGACCTGGACGATTCGGCGGCCGACGGCGACGAGACCACCGTGAGCCAGGCCAGGCAGCCGGCCCAGCAGGTGCCGACTGAGGCGACAACAACCGCCGGCGGAATCACCGCGCCGCGTCCCTCAAGCACCTCGCGCAAGGCGCGGGCCCGAACCGCTTCGTCGGCCGCCAGCCAAGCCCAGGCACCCCAACCGCGGAAGGTGACAGCCCTGGACGAGGTGGTGTCGGGTCGTCCGAAACGCCAGCTTGCATACTCCGGCCCAGGTGACGCCAAAGCCACCGCGGCCGCTTCCGGTGATCGCTTCAAAGGTGTGGGACGCAACGAGCTGTGCCCGTGCGGATCCGGTCGCAAGTTCAAGAACTGCCACGGCCGCAACGCGGTCGGCTAGCTGCGCATGTGCGAGCCGGGCAGCAGCACCCCCAGATGTGTGCATGACCACCGGCCGGCTTCGCATTCCAGGCGGATCGGCACGGCCAGGTTGTGGTCGCCCCACCGGACCTGCGCAACACCCTCGATGACGCGGGGTGAGACCTGGCTGGCCCACACGCGGGTGACGGTCAGGCCCCTCCAGGTGCGGTGCCGACTGGCCATCGCCAACCCGTCCAGGGCCGCCGGTGTCAGCCATCTGGCCAGTTGGGCCAGTGGCCGATAGCCCGACAAGGCCTCGATGGCCGCTCTCGCGACAGTCAACACCAGGTTCCGGGGCATGGCGTCGGCGTCGTCAGCGGGCAAGGTGACGGCTGAGCGCGAAGCTGGAACGGGGCAGGGCGTGACGACGTCCCGTTCGGCCGGGGGAAGCCAGATGGTGCTGAAGTTGAGGTCCATTCATCAAGCCTTCCGGATTTGCCGGTCCATTACCACCAACTTTGGCCCCATCTGTGGATAAGTCCCCAAGATCATGGGAGAATGGGCGCGTGGATGACGCGAAAAGGGTGCTGATCGCCGCGGCTGTGAACTGGGACGACCTGTGGGGTTTGGCCCAAGAGGGGCAAATCCCCTGCACGGACCTACTGGCGTTCGCCGCGAACCAAGACTTGGCCGATCTGTTCGGTGTCGAACTGGGCGAAGACACCGAGACGGCCGCGCTGCAGATGGCCGATGTTTCGGGACTGGCCTTCGGCTACGCCGAGCGGGCGGTGTTGGTGGCTGAAGTGCCGGCGTCGAACTGCTGCCCCGCCTGGCGGGGTAACCCTCCAGGGGCCGTGTTGACGTCCCTTTTGCCCATCGGCGACTGCCTGGCCTTCTTCACCGGCGACACGGCAGCGACCGCCATCGAGGACGCCAAGGGTCTTTATGCCGATGACGCGTGGGACCTGCCGTCCGTCCAAAAGCTGTTGGCCGACCAGCCGCTGGAGTGGCACGACATCAGCGAACTGGAGCCCTGGCTGGCGTCACAAAGTGGTAACCACAATGACGATAAGGATGACGGTGCCGGCCATCTCGCCGATGCCGATCCGCTTGGGCTTGGCGCGCGGCCATAGCTTGGGCACCAGGGCGGCTCGCGCCGTCGCCAAGATGGCGAACGCCCCCACCCAGGGGTTGACCAGGAAGCCCAGCCCGATCATGACGGCGTGGTAGGCGACGGAGGCGATGTACCAACCGGGTTTCCCGCGCTCGCGGATCATCGTCTTGACGTAGGGGATTGTCCCCCAGAAATAGCCCGCGAAAACGGCTGCGGCCAGCCAGGCCTTGGGCCACGCGACCCCGGCAGCGAAGACCGACCAACCAAAGCCGGCGCCCATCAGGTGCGCCGTCGCGGCGGCCGCCGTCATCATGCAGGACGCGCCGATCTGGGCGGCGTCGTTGGCGGCGCTGCGTTCGCGGCCGGTGACGATGAGTATCAAGCTGGTGCCGAATAGCACAACTAGCGGCCCGGCCCACCACATGAGCGCCATGTGCCAAACCAGCAGGGTGACCGCACCAGCCGCGGCCGCCACGCCGAACACCGCCGCTGGAGGGATGTGGGCCCGGCGGTCGCGTCCCGAAAAGCCGCGGATCGCCATGTAACTGAGGTAGGCCGTCACCCAGGAGGCCACGATGAGAATCTCGTGCCAACCAAATCCGCCGAGGATGGAGCCCGCCAGAACGGGCGCGAGCAGCATTGCCCACGCCCCGTATTGTTTTGGAACCCACACGTTCATAGCCATACCAGGCTACAGGCTAAACTTGTCATGACCTATGGGAGGAGCTTCGTGAGCGCAACACCGCATGCTGTCGAGCTGACGGGAGGGTTGGCGCGTGCGGCGTCATCCAAGCTCGGCCGGGATATCGTCGCCTTGGATGTGTCGCGGTCGCTGGCGATCGCCGATGTGTTCCTGATTGTGACAGCGGGAAACGAGCGTCAGGCGGGCGCGATCGTGGATGCGATCGACCTGGCCGCCGGCCTGGCCGGCGAACGGGTACTGCGACGGGAAGGCGAGGCGGAAGCGAAGTGGATTCTGCTCGACCTGGCCGACGTCGTCGTCCATGTCATGTCGGTCGAAGACCGCGAGCTTTACGCGTTGGAGCGCATTTGGAAGGACGCCCCCCGCCTGGACCTGGACCTTGACGACCTGCCAAACCAGGTGGCGGCGTGAGTGCCACCCGGCTGGTGCTGTGGCGCCACGGTGTGACCGACTGGAACGAGCAGGGCATTTTCCAGGGACGGGCCGACATCCCGCTGAACGAACGCGGGCAGGCCCAGGTTGTGGCCGCCGCCCCTGAACTGGTGGCGATGCACGCCACGGCCGTGTACGTGTCGCCACTTATTCGCGCCCGGCAGACCGCCCAGGCCTATGTTGACATTGCCGGTGGGCAGGCGGTCGTCGATGACCGCCTGACGGAGATCAATGTCGGCACCTGGGTCGGGGAGAGCCTTGCGTCGGTGAGGATTCTCGACCCGGCAGCGGGCGCCGAGATGGCCGCTGGACGCGATTACCGCCGCTCTGCGACGGGCGAAACCATGACGGAGGTGGGTGTGCGGGTGGCTGACTGCCTGCGCGACATCGCCGATGCCCGCGAGGGCGAGACGGTGCTGGTGGTCAGCCATGGCGGCGCCATCCGCATGGGAATTGCCACCGTCCTGGGCTGGCCGTACGAGGCGTCCATACAGCTGGCCGGCATGGCCAACGCCGCCTGGTCTATCGTGGCGCGTTGGCACGGTGACTGGCGCCTTCAGACCTACAACCATGTGCCGGTGGACGCGCCGCCCGGGGTCAACACCGAGATTTGAGGGCTAGAGTGGACATCAAGGAGGTTCCGAAATGTCGCTAGGTTTGGACGGCATGTTCCAGCCGGGTTTGCGTCACTGGCGCGAATACATCGACATGGAACGCATGCGCATCAACGTCAAGCCGGCGCTCGGGCCAGGCCCGAAGGGCGGGCCAGTCGAGGTCAACCTCACCACGGGTGACGTCATCATCGATGTGTCGCGGGTGCAAGCGGAAGAGGCGACCCGCGAGTCGCGGCGCGAGGGTCTTTCCTAAATGTCGGTCGCCACGGCGGTCGCCTCGTCTGTGCGGCCAAGCCGTTGCAGCAGAACCACCAGCTGATTGGCGGCCTGCTGCTTCTGGGGCCGGCGGATAGCGATCTGATAACCTTCGACGGCTGATTGCAGGCACCAGACGGCCTGCTCGTCGTCAATGCCCTGCCAGGCCTGGCCGGCCAACTGGAAGGCGCCCGCAGCCTGCTCCACCATGCCGAGCTGCCCGTAGCTTTCGCCAGCGTGCTGTGCCAACGCGGCAGCTCCCGGCTCGTCGTTGCGGAACAGGTTTTCGGCCCGCATCTCGTCGACCCGGGTGCGCGCCCAGCGAAGATCGTTTTCGCGCCGCTTCGTGATGTCGGGGGCCTCGCTACCGGATGGTTTGGCGGCCATGGCCTCTTCCAGGGCGTTGGCGGTGTCGTCCAGCAGCGCCGAAGCCTCGGCCTCCTGCCGGTTGCGGAAGAGGCATTCGGCCAAGACTATCTGCACGGGGGCGGCGAACTGCGGCGGCGTGTCGGTGACGATGAGCAGCTTGGAAGCCCGTGTCAGGCACTGCGTGGCGGTGTCCAGATCGTCAAGCATGAGGGCACCACGCCCGGCTTCGGCTAGGGCGAAGCCGCCGTCCGACAAACGCCCGTCACTGGTGAAAAGGTCGGCGGCCCGCAGGTACGTGTTGATGGCGGCACTGGGACGGCCCGCGGCGAACTCGTTGTCGGCTTGCTTGAGCAATGACCGTGGATCATCTGGGGCAGGCGTTTCGGGGGTGGCGTCAGTGCTGACGCTGACGGGCGTCTCGGTCGCCTTGGATTCGATGGCGATGTGAAGGTCCAGAGGCTCGGCGAAAAGGGTGGCTTGCCAGGCGTGGTGCAGCAGATCGGTTTGGTGGGTCGTGCCGTTGCGCTGGTCGAATTGGGCGGCCAAGGCTTCGGCTTCAGGCTGCAGCCAGACCCACAGCTCGCGCAACGTGGAAACCGGTGGTTCCCGCAGCGCCACTGTCTCGTCGCCCAGGCCGCTTTCGTCCACCATGACGTGCAAGGCCGCCCCGACGTGCGTGAGGAAGTCCAGGCGAGACTTCGGCGGCGTGGCATGCACCAGGAAGCTTCGGTTGTCCTCCAGCAGGCGGATGGCGGCCTGCGGATTATGCGTGCAGGCCAAGAACTCGACGCATAACCCGCGCGCCTCAGCCAGGGCATGGGCCCGCTCCAGGACGCGATTGGCGTCGCGGGCCGACATGCCAAACGACGAGGTCCCGCCCAGGTACGAGCGGGCGCGGTGATGGGCGCTGATGGCGCTGGCTTTGTCACCGGGGCCGCCGCGCCGCAGATAGGCGAACTGGGCTTTGGCCAGGATGCTGGCTGGCTCAGAGAAGCATTCCTGGCGGACGGACGGGTCGGCGAACACACCCTCGAGAACCCGCAGGCCCTCGTCGTCGCGCCCGGACTCGAACAGGTACTCGCAGCGGTCGGCGGGGGCGCACAGTTCGCAATCCGACATTTCGTCGCGGGCTTGCCTCTGCCATTCGTCAAACAGTGCCTGGGTGTCGGGGCTGCCGATGTGGCGCGCCAGCAGCCACTTCATCTGGTACGGCGCGTCCATGCCGTAGCCGGCGACCGCATAGCGGTGTTCCATGTCGGCCAGCGTCGCCTCGAGCTGTGCTAGCGGCACATTGGGGTAGGAGCGCAGCCCGCTGACCATCCATTTGAACGACCAGAAAAGGTTCGACTTGTCCATCTCGTCGAACCATTCGGGGTGGGCGTCGTACCAGCCCACCGCCTGGGTGAAGGGGACGAAGGCCTTTTCTTCCTCGTCGGAAAAGTAGTAGGCCTCCACCAGAACATCAAGCGCGTAGGCCTTGGCTTCCAGGGGTCCTTCGGCCTCGATCCGGTCGACCTCGGCGCGTGCCGCCGCCGACTTGGCATGCCCGTTTGGCAACTGGCGCACGATGGTGATGTCGCGGTTGGCTTCGTCGAGAGTTCTCATGTCTGCTCGTCCCATCGGGGCCCGCCGACGGCGCGGTGAAGCAGCATGGCCAGCGCCTCGTTCATGACCTTGGCGTCGCGCGGGCGCAGCGGTTCACCAGCCAGCAGCTGGGCCGTCACGTACAGCGTCTGGATGCCCGCCTTGTGGACTTCGGCGTCGCCCCCTGTGGCGAGGGTCTGCACGGTTTGGTTGTCATAGTTCAAGACGAGCCGGCGTTTCGCGCTCGGTTTGGCGAAATCGTCCAAAACCCCGCCCCACACGCCGGTCGATTCGTCGCGGGTGCGCTGCAGCGAGCGCTGGTGTTCGATGTCCGAGTCGGTTATGAGCATGGCGGGCAGGGCCTCTGGTTCGAAGCGGCGCAGCCAGATCTCACAGTCCAACTCGCTGGCCGGCTCGCCCGACTCCAGCAGGAAGTCCAGGCATTTGAGTTCCTCCTCCGGCGTGAGCGGTGTCAACGTCGATTCGACATCGGAGGCCTCGAGAAGCCTGACCGACCAGGACGGGCGCCGGGCCGCCAGGCGTCCCAGCAGATCGGCGTCGTAGACATAGCCGGCGTTGACCACCCCGAGCCCCTGGGCGCGGGCAACCGGGGCCACGCGGCGGAAATCCTCGACGGTGGCGGCATAGAGGACGGTGTCTTGCTCCTCGTGGAATTCTTCCAGCGTCATTGTGCCGAGGGTTGTCTCATAGGGCAGCACCGACGCTGCCAGGTCGAGCATGTCGTCGTCATGCAGGGACATCGAGCGGATGGCCAGATGGTGGGTGCGGACGAAGGCGTTTCGCAGCTGGGACTCATCCGACAGGACGGCCGCCACCCAGTCGCGCACCGCTCGTCCCAGCGCCTCACGGGTGGCCAGCAGCACGTCGTCCTCGTAGAGGGCTTCGCGGGAGGCCGTCGGCCGCAGCTCAGACGAGTTGATCACGCAGCGGACAAAGAAGGCCCAAGGCGGCAGCAGGCCGGGCACCTGCGTGCCCACCAGCATGCGCTTGAGGTAGGCGCGGTGGGTGTTCATGCCTGCCGGGGATGCGGCCGTCGGCAGGACGAAGGCGATGCCCGTCAGGCCCACGAGGGGCACCGACAGGTCGAAGCACGCCAGCGGGCGGAATCCGAGTATCCGGGCGCAATAGTTGTCCATGGCGGCGTCGCGTTCGGCTGGCGACGAGTATTTGACCGCCCAAGGCAGATCCGGTTCGGTGATGCGCTGCCAGAGCGCCGTGCCGTCGTCGAGCAGAACCTGGATGGCGATGTCCAGCGGCAGCAGCGAGCCGAAGTCGGTGGCGAGAGCCCGCACGGTGTCTGGTGCCAGCCAGTGTTCTTCGTCGCGACGGGGGCTGAGCCGCACCAGGGAGCCGGGCTCGACACCGCCCGTGGCCTGGGCGTACTCGTCCAACGTGATGTCATCCAGCGTGTAGGTGCCATCGGCGAAGCCGCGCCAACGGATCGGGGCGGCCCCCGGGGTGCCGGCGGACAAGCTGAGCATTTCGATTTCGTCGGCCACCATGAAGGCGCTCAGCAAACCGATGCCGAACTGTCCGAGATAGTCGCTCCGGGCTATCTCCAGGTCGTCCATGCGCTTGGACGAGTGGCCGATGGTGGCCAGCAGTTCGGTGGCCTGGTCGTTGGTCAGCCCGATACCGGTGTCGCTGACCTGAAGGCCGCCGCCCGGAATCTGGCTCAGCCGAACCCTCGCCGGGCAGCTGGGTTCACCCAGCCGCCGCGCCGTGATGGCATCGACGCCGTTTTGCAGCAGCTCGCGCAGGTAGACCCGCGGGCTGGAATACAGGTGATGCGCAAACAGGTCGACCACACCGTGGAGGTCGACCTGGAATGCGCGGGCTGATTCCATGCGGGCGTCAGTCGTCGCTTGTTGTCTGCAGGCCCGGGAACTGCCGGTCGAGCTCTTCAAACAGCTGCAGCGCCGTGTTGATGCCGGCATCAATGTGCAGCATGAGTTGCTCATCGGAGACGCCGTGTTCGCAGTCAATGGTGACTTCGGTGAAGACGCGCGAGTTGCCGTCGTCCGGGAAGTCCACGAGGACGGCCTTGGGAAACAGCTTTTCTTTGTGCCAGGTATTCAGCGCTGGCAGGATGGATGGGCCCACCTCGAGCGGGATGCGGGCCTCCCAGCGGCCGCGCACCATGAAGATCTCCTGGTTTTGGCCCATGCGCAAAAAGTAGAACAGGTGTCCGTCCCAGTTGCCGTTGACATCGCCGTCCTCGTCGGTGTCATAGTTCCATTGACGGCTGTCGAGCGCACCAGTGATGCGTTCCGGTGTCAGTGGTGACACGCGTCCTGGTGCGGCGGTGGCTTCAGTTGGTGTGGCGAAATACCCCATAGCTTTGACCTTTTCTGATCGAATTCCGTGGCTCTATCTTGCCACCATCACAAGGCCTGGTGCATCACAGGGTTTCACAATGGACGCTTTGGCCAGCAGCAGTGTTTGGCCTTGCGACCGCTGCCGCATGGGCAGGGGTCATTTCGGCCAACACCTTGCCACTTTTCCGCCCGGGCAGTGCGCAGGGCGTCCATGATGGCGGGCGAGGCATATCCGTTGCTGGCCATCGCCACGACGGTTCTCAACTCGGGCACGGCACGAGCGAAGAATGCCGTCAAGCCGTCACACAAGATGTTGATGCCGTTGCCGGGGCGATCCTTCGGGCAGCCGCCGTTGCACAGGGCCAGCCAGGGGCAGTCGCGGCACTTGTCCGGCAAATCGGCTTTGGCCTGCCCAAACGCCTGTTGGGCCGCCGAATCGGCGAGCGCCGCGAGGTTGCCCACGTCGCCCAGGCGGTACCTGGGACGGACGAAATGATCGCACGAGTAGACGCCGCCGTCGGCTTCGACCACCAGCGCTCGCCCGCAGGTGGGCGCCAGCCAGCACAGGCCGGGCGCCCCGCCGCCCAGGGTGTTGGCGGTCTCGGCGAACAGCTGCACCGCGGTGGTGCCAAGGTCGTGCAACGCCCACTCGTCGAAGACTTCGACGAGAAACCGTCCATAGGCCTCACCGGTGACCGATTCGGGTGTCAGGCCGGTGCCGTCCCTCACAACAATCGGAATGAACTCCATCCAACCTGTGCCGAAAGCGCGCAGGTTGCGGTAAACCTCCAGCGGGTGGTCGGCCGCCGTTGACGTGACGGTGCACAGCAGGTCGGGTTGGACGCCGTGGGCTTGCAGCCGCCGGATCGCGCTGGCCGCCGCGTCATACGAGCCCCGCCCGCGGGGGTCCGGCCGGAACTTGTCGTGAATCCATTCGGTGCCGTCAATGCTGAGGCCGACATCGAAACGGTTGTCGGCCAGAAACTGGCACCACTGGTCGTCCAGCAGCACGCCGTTGGTCTGCAGGTTGTTCCAGGCCGTCCAACCCTTTGGCAGGTACCTGCCCTGCAACTCGACCACGCGGCGGTAGAAGTCCAACCCTGCCAGGGTCGGCTCACCGCCGTGCCAGACGAAGTTGATGTTGGTCTGGTCCGGTTGGAGGCCGACGCCCGCGGCAATGTAACCCGAGATGAACGCTTCGAGCACGGCATCGCTCATGCGGGGTGCCATGGTCGGGGTGGCCAGGTAGTAGCAGTAGGTGCAACGCAGGTTGCAGGTCGAGCCGACCGGCTTGGCCATCACCGAAAAGGGGTGGCGGGCGACGTCCTCCACGACCGGCTAGGCCAGTTGGGTTTCGAAGAAGGCCAGCGCCTTGTTCCACGAATCCATCGCCGCGTCGGCCCGGTACGAATCCCGGGCGTAATTCCAGATGGCATGGCCGGCACCGTCGTAGCGGTAGAACTGGTATTGCTTTCCGGCCGCCTTCAGCGCCGCCTCGTGCTGGTCGACCTCGGCCGGCGACGGGCGTTGATCGTCGTTGCCGAAGATGCCGATCATCGGGCAGCCCAACTGGGCGGTCAGATCGATCGGGGCGACCGGCTGGCTTGGGGTGACGCCTGCTTGGACGACGCCCCCGCCCCAGCATTCGACGACGGCACCCAGGCCTTTGACTTGGCAGCCGGCCAAGAAGGCATGACGTCCACCCGAGCACATGCCGATGACGCCCACCTTGCCATTGCTTTGCGGCATCGATTTGAGGTAGTCGAGGGCGCCTTCGACGTCACCCATCACCGTCGCGTCGGGCACCATGCCAGCCTCGCGGGCTTTGCCGGCGATTTCGTCGGGTGTGCCCTCGCCAAAGCGCTGATAGATGTTGGGGCACAGCGTCACGAACCCGTGCTGGGTGAATCGGCGGGCCACCTCACGGTTCAACTCGTCCCAACCCGGCATGTGTGATATCAAGATGATGCCCGGGTAGGGGCCTGGGCCCAAAGGGCGCGACAGGTAGGCATGAATGGGCGTGTCGCCCTGGCCCCGCATCGTGACGGTTTCGGCCAGCATGCCCTCGTAATGGTCAGTTTGCAGATCGTTCCACATGGCTGGAAAGTCTAGACCGCTTGCTTATGAAACGGCCAGATCCGGCTCGGACAGGGGTTGGTAACGCGACTGTTCGCGCTGGCCGGCGGCGGAACTGTTGATCGATCGGCGGTAAACCCAGAAGCGGTAGACGCAAAACTCGGTGACGAAGTTGATGATCATGGTGCCGATCAAGATGACGTAGCCCTGCAAAACAACACCCATGGACCAGTGTTGGGCGGCCAGCGCGTCACCCCACCAGGCCGAGGCCGGGGTGAAAAGAACGTAGTAGAAGGCCACCTTCATCATGGCGACGGGGATGTTGCTGACCGACTTGAAGGTGAACTTCCGGTTGGCGGTGAAACTCCACAGAACGGAGGCAATGAGCGCCGGCAGATAGCTGCTGCTCCAAGTCTTGAAGCCGACCACGCTGAACAGCAAGGCAAACACACCCGCTTGAACCAACGCGGCGCTGGCCTCGCACAGCAAGAAAACGATGAACTTGATGACTTCTTGAACTCTTGTGAGTTCTTGCGAATCAAAGGCAGTTTCGCGTGGTCCGAGGGTAGGCACCATCACAGACTAGCCGATGTCGGCCCGCGGCGCACCTTCATTTTTCTCTAACAAACCGGACGTCAATTTGGAGCCGATACCCCGGCCGTTACCGTTGGACCCGGGCCGACCCGCCGGCGGCAAGCTTCTTGATCTCGGCCAGGGTGGCGGTGGTGGTGTCGCCCGGCGTGGTCATGGCGAGCGCGCCGTTGGCAGCACCGTATTCGACGCCGGCGGCCAGATCGTCCTCCACCATCAGGCCGAAAATGATGCCTGAGGCGAACGAATCGCCTCCACCCAGGCGGTCGAACACCTCAAGGCCGGCGCGCCACGTCGCTTGGACAAACCCGTCCCGGGCGCACCAGGCCATGCCGCCCCAGTCGTTGATGCTGGCCGATTTCACCTGGCGCAAGCTGACGGCAACCACGCGCAGGTTCGGGAACTGGCGGATGGCTTCGGTGACCATGGCCTCGTAGGCGGCTTCGTCCAGGTTGGAATAGGACTCGTCCTTTGGCAGCGGCAGCCCCAGGCACACGGAATAGTCTTCCTCGTTGCCGAAGACGACGTCGGCGATTTGGGCCAGACGCCGGTTGACCGCCTGGCAGCGATCCAGCCCGCCTTGGGCTTTCCACAGCGATGGGCGGTAGTTGAGGTCGTAGGAGACGATCGCGCCGGACGCCTTGGCGGCCAGCATGAACGCCTCGGTGGTGGCGGCGGACTGCTCGGACAGGCCCGCCATGATGCCGCCCGAATGGAACCAACGCGTCCCGCGACGTGTGAACAGCTCGTCCATGTCGATGTCGCCGGGCTTCAACTGGCTGATCGCCGTGTAGGCCCGGTCGACGCAGCCGACGGAACCGCGCACGCCGAAACCGCGCTCGGCGAAGTTCAGCCCGTTGCGGGCAGACTTGCCGATGCCGTCGAAAGGCACCCAGTGGACGAAGCTCAAATCCAGCCCGGACGAGCCCATGGTGTTCTCCAACAGGCGCCCGACCTCGTTGTCGGCGAAGGCCGTCACAATGGCGCCGCGCAGGCCGAATGCCTTGTGCATGGCGCGGGCAACGTTGTACTCGGCGCCGGAATCCCACACCTCGAAGGTGTGGGCCGTCCTGATGCGGTGATCGCCTGGGTCCAGCCGCAGCAGGACCTCGCCGAGTGAAACCAGATCGAAAGCGCAGTTGGACGCATCTTTGAGTTGAAGAATCGGTGACATGCGTCCAAGTGTAGCCAGGCGGCCACTCACTCGCTGCGCAGCGCCTCCACGGGGTCGCGCTTTGACGCCGCCGAGCTGGGTATCAGGCCGGCCACCAAGGTCAGCACCATCGAGACGGCGATCAGTGCCAGCCCCGAAGTCAGCGGCAATCGGGCGATACGGTCGATGCTGTACAGATGGCTGATGATCGGGTTGGCGATCAGCGTCAACCCCACCGTGATCAGCACGCCCATCAGCCCGGCCACGAAGCCGACGATCAGCGTTTCGGCGTTGAACACATTGGCGATGTTTCGCTTGCTGGCACCCATTGCTCGAAGGATGCCGATCTCTTTTCGCCGCTCCAGCACCGAAATGTAGGTGATGACGCCGATCATGATGCTCGAGACGACGAGCGAGATCGACACGAAGGCCACGAGTACGGCCGAAATCTTGTTGACAATGTCGGTCACCGACGACATCAAGGTGCCGACGATGTCGGTGTAGGTGATCACCTTTTCGTCCTGGCCGGAATTGGTCATGCGGGTGTTGTAGCTGTCGAGAATGTTCAGAACCTGCTGTTTGGCGGCGAAGTCTTTGGGATAGATGTCGATGCTGGATGGCGCGGCAGGGTCGGCGTAGCCCAACTGGCGCAGATTGGACGCCATGGAGTTCTGCTTGTTGTTCATCATCGACATCAGCATGGTGGTCAACTGGTTGGAGTCGAGGTTGAACGAGAACAGGTTGCTCAACTTGCTGGGGTCAATCGCCATGACGGTGCTCAGCTGGCCGGCCATCTGCGACATGGTGGCTTTCATCGCCAGGCTGAGCTGGGTTTGCAGTGAACTCATCATGGACGTCAGCACTTGTTGCATGGCCTGCTGCATGTAGGTGGTCAGGGCGGTGGTCAGTTGCTGCTGCAACGAGGTCAGGTCAACTGCCTGGCCGAGCCGGGACATGAAGGTTGCCTGTACTGACGGTTGGGCGAACCAGGCGGCAAACGAGTTTGCCAGGTCGGTGGCCGTCGGGAAGGATGGCAGGGCCGGGGTGGTCGCCGTGTCCGTCGGTGTCGGGGTCGCCGTGTCCGTCGGGGTGTCCGTGGGGGTGTCCGTCGGTGTCGGTGTCGCGGTGCTCGTTGACGTGGCGGTGGGAGACGGCGGGGGTGTCGGGGGGACGATGCCGGCAAGAGTGTCGTTGATGTAGTCAGTCAGCGTCTGGGTCAACAGATCGCCCACCGCCTGGGGTGACACCTGAATGTTCAGGTTGCCCAACAGGGACGTCAGATCGGGCGGCGGAATCGTCAGGTTGGTGGCGTTCAGCGGCATGGACGAAAAGTTGAGGCCGCTCAGATCAAAGTTGAACTTGGACGGGTCAAAGTTGA
Organism: Propionibacteriaceae bacterium; assembly: GCA_009778875.1. Classification (GTDB taxonomy): domain Bacteria; phylum Actinomycetota; class Actinomycetes; order Propionibacteriales; family Propionibacteriaceae; genus WRGV01. The sequence goes on from WRFI01000004.1 coordinate 22,646, forward strand.
ACAGCGAGGACATGGCCGCCGGATCGACGTTGATCATGGACGAAAAGTCGAAGCCCTGCAGGCCGGAGGTCTGATTGTCCTCTTCAAAGGTGTTGCCGGAAAACACATTGGTGTCCGGGTAAGCCAGCTGTTGCAAGACAGCGGGGGCCCTGGCAGCTTGGTCCATCAGGTGTGAAATGAGGCTGGCGGGGTAGTACAGCCCGGGGCTCAGCATGGTGGCGTTGGCCGACGGGTCCGGCTTGACGACACCGACGATGTCGAGATTCTCGCCATTGGCAACGGCGGTGCGCATCCAATCCTGGTCGGAACTGCGATCCGTCCAGACGTTGTAGGTCGGGTCGTACTGATAGAACGCCGTCGCCGGCACCAGCTTGAAACTTGGCGCCATCAACTGCTCATAGGTGTAGGTCTGTTGGTTGTCGGTTGGCACGACGAGGGTTGTCCCATTGGCCAGGGCGTCAACCATTTGCTGCAGCTCGGCCGGGTCGCGCAGACCCATGGTGTACAAGATGCCGTCGTACACCCCACCCGACGACGTCAGCACCAGCAGCATCTGGTTGTAGCTGGTGGGCCAATGCCCGGCCACCAGGTTGTATTGGCCCTTGACCAGGTCGGTGTCTTCCGGCAGAGCGGAAAAGGAGTCGGCCGTCATGCCGAGCGAGAAGCTGGAGCTCATCGATGAGCCGGCGGTGCCAACACCCAGGGCCGCAAAGACCTTGTTGGGGTTGACCTGGCGCACATCGGTGCCGCCGGCCGCAAATATCTGTGGCGTCACGTCGTAGGAATACTCGACAGAGCTGGCATACTGCCCGATGCCGGATTCGGGCGAATCCAGGAACGTTTTCAGCGAACCCAAGTCGTTGGTGCCGATGTGACTGAACATTCGGGCCAGCTGTGCCACCTCGTGGGCCTCGTCGGTTGGCTGGGAACCGCTGTCGGTGGAGCCGCCGGTGGCGCCGGTCATGATGCTGGTGAGGTCGATGCCTTGCGTCGCGATCGTCAGCGGATACAGCGACAAGGTGTTTTCTTCGACGCCGCGGATGTAGACATTGACGCCGTTGGCCAGCGCCAGAATGGTGGCGATGCCGACGATACCGATGGACCCGGCAAAGCTGGTCATCAGCGTGCGGCCCTTCTTGGTCATCAGGTTGGTGAAGCTCAACCCGATGGCTGTCAGGAAGCTCATCGACGTGCGGCGGGGCGGCTTGGCGGCCCGGGCGTCGTCTTCGGCAGCCGGGTCGTAGGGGTCGGTGTCGTCGACCACCAGGCCGTCCCGCAGCGAGACGACGCGGGTGGCGTACTCGGCGGCCAGGTCGGGGTTGTGCGTCACCATGACGACCAGGCGGTCCTGGGCGATCTCGGCCAACAGGTCCATGACCTGGGTGCCGGTGGTCGAATCCAGCGCACCGGTCGGCTCATCGGCCAAGACGATCTCGGGGTCGTTGACGAGGGCGCGGGCGATGGCGACGCGCTGCATCTGGCCACCGGAGAGCTGGTTGGGCAGCTTGTGGATGTGCTCGTCCAGGCCGACCTCACTGAGCGCCGCCATGGCCCTCTCCCGGCGCTCGGACGCCTTGACCCCGCTCAGGGTCAGTGCCAGCTCGACGTTGGCGAGCACCGTCTGGTGGGGTATCAGGTTGTAGCTCTGGAAGACGAAACCGACCCGATTGTTGCGGTAGGCATCCCAATCGCGGTCCTTGTACTGGCTGGTGGACACCCCGTCCACAACGAGATCGCCGGAATCGGCGTGATCGAGGCCGCCGACGATGTTCAGCAGTGTCGTCTTCCCCGAGCCGGAGGGCCCGAGGACGGCAACAAACTCGTTGTCGCGAAACGTGATCGTCACCCCGGCCAGGGCGGCCTGGGTGAATGACCCCGTTTTGTAAGTCTTGCGAACCTCGTCGAGATGAAGCACTACACCACCCGTTTTTCTGATGTGAAAATCACACCACGGTCCAAGTTTACCGGTCTAACCTGTGAACGGTGGTGGGTGGTTGGGCGTTCCACAAGCTAGTCTGGTTACTGGCCTATTTGAGAGGTGACCATGATTCGGGTTGGATTGACGGGCGGCATCGCGGCCGGCAAGTCAGTGGCAGGCGAGCGCTTCGCCGCGTTGGGCATACCAGTGGTGGACTATGACGAGCTTGCCCGTGAGGTCGTCGAGCCGGGAACACCCGGGCTGGCCGCTGTCATCGAGGCCTTCGGCCCGGGCGTGCTGGAACCCGACGGCGCACTCGACCGCATCGGGCTGGGCCGGGTCGTGTTCGGCGACGACGAGGCGCTCGACCGGCTGGAGCAAATCATCCATCCGCAGGTCATCGCCAGGGGCAGCGAACTTGACGCGGCGGCCGAGGCCCACGGCGACAAGATGATCGTCCACAACATTCCGCTGCTGGTGGAATCGGTCGGCCCGGAGGCCTTTGACGTAGTCATCGTGGTGGACGCCCCGGCCAAGACGCGGATTGCCCGGCTGGTCGATTCGCGCCGCCTGACCAAGCAGGACGCCAAGGCCCGCATCAAGGCCCAAACCGACGATGATGTGCGTCTGGCCGCCGCTGATGTCGTTTTCGACGGATCGGGGTCCGTCGAGAATCTGTGCGAACAGGTGGACAAGTGGGTCGACGAGGTGCGGCGCAACGGCGTCAGCTTCCGGCCCAACCCGGAGCGCTCCAAGTTCTTGGTGACCGAGGACGTGGGGGAGTAGCCATACCTTGGGTAGTATCTCTGAGGTGACCCCTCGAAATGTCGGAGATGGGAAGACCACGCCCGCTGAGCGCCGCCACATCGCGTGGATGTCGGCGGCCGTGGCGGCGTTGCTGGTCATCGGCTGGGGCGGGATGGCCTTGGCGGTGGCCGTCGGCGGGGCTTCGCGGGAGGCCGGGTTTGGGGTCGGCTTGGGGTGGACGGTGTTCGTCCTGGGCATGCGCCACGCCTTCGACGCCGACCACATCGCGGCCATCGACAACGTCACGCGATCCCTGGCCGCCACCGGGCGTCGTCCGCTGTCGGTCGGGTTTTGGTTCTCGCTGGGGCATTCGACGGTGGTGTTCGTCGCCTGTGCCGCGCTGGCCGCCGGTGTGCGGTTCATCGCCACGACGATGAGCGGCGACTCCGCCGCGCTGCGATCGACGTTCAGTGTGGTGGGCACCAGCGTTTCGGCGGTGTTCTTGCTCGCCTTGGGGGTCATCAACCTGATGGCGCTGATCGGCCTGCTGGCGGCATATCGGGCGCGGGCGGGCGCCGCTGTCATAGAGCAAAGCCTCAACCAGCGCGGCCTGATCGCCCGTCTGCTGGGCGGTCGGCTGGCCAAGATAGCCCAGCCGTGGCACATCTACCCGGTCGGGCTGCTGTTCGGTCTGGGTTTCGACACGGCCACCGAAGTGGGGCTCTTCGCGATCTCTGGCGGCGTGGCCACATTGACGCTGCCCTGGTATGCCGTGCTCACGTTGCCGGTGATTTTCGCGGCCGGCATGGCCCTGTTCGACACCATGGACGGCATCATGATGGGTCACGCCTACTCGTGGGCGGGGGCCGAGTCGGCCAGGCGCCGGCTGGTGTTCAACATCACCGTCACGGCGCTGTCGGTGCTGCTGGCCCTGCTGATCGGCATGGTCGAGTCGATGTCGCTGCTGCGCGACCACCTGGGCTGGACGACAGGGCTGGTGGGCGCAATCGGTGGCGTCAACCTGGCGTCCCTTGGTTACGTGGCCGTCGCGGCTTTCGCCGTCGCCTGGGTCACCGCGCTACTGGTCATGCGCCGCGATCGCCGCGGCGACGAATTTGTGGACGAAACTGTAGCCGCTGTCCACGAGTTTGAGCGGGATGACCTTCTGGCTGGCTAGCAGCAATTCATCGGCCACCTGGCCGAGCATGGCCCGCAGAACGGGTGCCGGCACGGGGATCGGGTGGTGGGCCGGCGTCGGGCCGACGATGTTGACCGGGCCGACGAGGCGGTCGTGGCGCAGGGCGTGGACGATGGCACCCACCTCGTCGGTCAGCGACACCCACGGCCACCAGGCGGAGGCCGGTCCGACACGCGCCGCCAACCCCGGGGTGATCACCAAGCCGGTGCGAAGCCCCACCACGCGGGTGCGGTCCGCCGCAGCCGAGGTTGCCTGCTCCCAGGCCTTCGTCACTTCGGCCAAAAAGCCGCGTCCGGGGGCGGCCTCTTCGGTCAGCTCTTCGTCCCCGCGGTCGCCGTAGATGCCCACGGCCGAAGCCGCCAACCAGACGGCGGGCGGATTGGCGGACTGGGCAATGGCTTGGGCGATGGCCTCGGTGGTGTGGACCCGTGAGGCCGCGATCTGGCGGCGATAGCCGGGCGTCCAGGGCAGATGAGCCAGCGGCACGCCGTTTAGGCTGATGATGGCGTCCGCCCACTGGACATCGTCCGGCGGCACGAAATAGGGTGGCCGCAGGGTGAGCGTGCGGCAGTCCTGCCCCGGGCGCAACCGGGCCAGCAGGGCGGTGCCGATCAGGCCCGAGGCGCCCGTCAGAAGAATCTTCATGAGCGCCTCAGCGACTGCGAAGCGGCAGGTATTCGCGCCGCTCCTCGTTGACCTCGCGGTAGGCGGGGCGGACGATGCGCCGCCCCGAGAAGTTGATCTCTTCGTTGCGGTGGGCCGTCCAGCCAACGATGCGGGCCATGGCGAACAGCGGTGTGTACAGCTCGCGGGGAATGCCGATCAGGTCGTAGACGAAGCCCGAATAAAAGTCAATATTGAGAGTGACCGGCTGGCCGTGGTTCTTGATCTTGGACACCAGATCGATGGCTTCGACGCCAACCCGGTCCAAGAACTCGAACTCGTCAAGGCGTCCCTTCTCGGCCGCCAGCTGTTCGGCCAGTTCACGCACCGGCGGCACGCGGGGGTCGGAGATTGTGTAGACGGCATGGCCCACGCCGTAGATCAGGCCGGAGCGGTCAAAAGCCTCCTTGTTGAGCATGCGCGTCAGATAGGCGCGGATCTCATCGACGTCGTTCCAGTTCGAGATGGCCGACTTGAGGTGGTCGAACATTTCGGCCATAGCGTTGTTGGCGCCGCCGTGCAGCGGACCTTTGAGCGAACCGATGCCGGCCGAGATGGCCGAATAGATGTCGGTTTGGGTTGACGACGTGACCCGCACCGTGAAGGTCGAGTTGTTGCCGCCGCCGTGCTCGGCCTGCAGTATCAGCACCATGTCGAGCACTCGGGCGTCCAAGTCGGTGAAGTTCTCGCGCAGCATGTAGAGGAAGTTTTCGGCGAGCGTCAGCTCGGGCTTGGGGATGCGAATGTTCAGCGGCACGCCCTTGGTGTGATAGTGCAGGGCATTGTAGGCGTAGGCGATGATGGCGGGAAGGCCAGCGATCAAGCCGATTGACTGCTCCATCGAATGTTCGCGGGACAGATTTTCGGGGTCGGTGTCGTAGGTGTAAAGCTCGAGCACCGTGCGGGCCAGAATGTTCATGACGTTCGACCCGCGGGTTGCCAGGATGCTCATGATAACACCGTGCGGCAGTGGCATGTTGTCAACCAGCAGCGCCCGGAAGGCCTCGAGTTCGTCGGCGTCAGGCAGGTTCCCTGACAACAGCAGGTAGGCCACCTCTTCAAAACCGAACCGCTTCTCGTCCATGAATGAGTGCACCAGGGCGTCAACATCGTAGGCGCGGTAGTACAGACGTCCGGGCGCCGGTTGCAGCACGCCCGCTTCATCATGGTCATATCCGACGACGTCACCGATGCGCGTCAAGCCGACCAGCACGCCCGAGCCGTCCTCATTTCGCAGGCCCCGTTTGACGCCGAACTTGGTGAACAGCGGCAGGTCAATCTTGGACGTCTGCTTGATGGTTTCGGCGAGCTTGTAGGCCAGGTAGTTGGGTTGCATTTTCGCGTCGCTCCTTAACAGTCAGTGGTTGTCAAGTTTAGTGATGATGGCCTGGGTGAACTCCGCGGTTGAGCATGGCTGCCCATCAGCCGGGGCGATGTCCAAAGTGGCCACACCTTGCCGGTAGCAGGCGGCAAGAGCCGCCGTTATGGCGTCGGCGGGGCCCTGCCACCCCAGGTATTCGAGCATCATGACGGCCGACAGCAGCAGCGACGACGGGTTGGCCTGCCCCGTGCCCGCCAGGTTGGGGGCGGTGCCGTGGGTTGCCTCGAAGACGGCATGTCCGGTCTCGTAGTTGATGTTGGCGCCCGGTGCTATGCCGACACCGCCGACCATTGCCGCCAGTTGGTCGGAGGCGAGATCGCCGTTGAGGTTCGTCGTGGCGATGACATCGTAGTTTTCGGGGTGCAGAAGGGTGTCTTGCAGGAACGCATCGGTGATGACGTCCTTGACCACCAACCCGGGGAACTCTTCTTTGGCCAGCTCGTAGCCCCACTGGAGGAAGCCGCCTTCGGTGAACTTCATGATGTTGCCCTTGTGGACGAGGGTGACAAAGCGGCGGCCGTGGTCGAGCGCGTATTGGCAGGCGGCCCGCACCAGGCGGCGGCTGCCGTCACGGGAGATCGGCTTGATGCCGAAGGCGCTGGAGCAGGGGAAACGCACCTGTTTGACGCCAAGATCGTCAGACAGGAAGCGGAACAGGCGCCGGGCCTCGGGGCTTCCGGCCGGCCATTCGATGCCCGCGTAGACGTCCTCAGTGTTCTCCCGGAACACCACCATGTCGACCCTGTCGGGCCGCTTCAGCGGCGACGTGACGCCCTCGAACCAGCGGACGGGACGCACGCAGGCATACAGGTCGAGGTCTTGGCGCAGCGCCACGTTCAGCGAGCGGTGACCGTCGCCGACGGGCGTGGCCAGGGGGCCCTTGATGCTGACGCGATAGTCACGGCAGGCGTTCAGCGTCGCTTGAGGCATCCATTCGCCGGTCAAGTCGAAAGCCGCCTGGCCGGCCGGCACGTCCAGCCAATCGATGTGTTTGGCGTCACCGACCGCCGCGTCGACCACGGCTTTCATGGCGGGGGTGATGTCGACGCCGATGCCGTCACCGGTTATGACGGGGATCGTGACGGTATCCGGCACTCGCAGTTGCCCGTCTTCGAATGTGATGGTGCTCATGCTTGTTCCTTTCCGGACATCAAGTTGAGGGCCGACCCGGCCTTGAACCATTCGATTTGCTGTTGGCTGTAGGTGTGGGTCAAGGGCACGGATTCGGTGGTGCCGTCGGCGTGGGACAGCATCAGTGTAAGGCCGCGACCAGGGGCGAAGCCGGGCAGGTCGGGAATGGCGAGCCGGTCGCCCTGGCGGATCAGGGCGTAGCCGTCGGGGTTGACGAATGTGAGGGCCAGCATGCCCTGCTTTTTCAGGTTTGTCTCGTGGATACGGGCAAACGACTTGGCGACGACGGCCACCACACCGAGGAAGCGCGGCTCCATGGCGGCGTGCTCCCGGCTGGAGCCTTCGCCGTAGTTGTCTTCGGCGACGACGATGGTCGCTCTCCCAGATGCCTGATGGTCGCGGGCGAGTTGGGCGATGTTGGCGGTGCGCCCGGTGAACGCGTCGATGGCGCCGCTCAGCAGGTTGTCGCTGATCTTGGCCAGATGCCCGCGATAGGCCAACCACGGCCCGGCCGGCGAGATGTGGTCGGTGGTGCACTTGCCCGCCACCTTGATCAGAAGCGCTGCGTCGGTGATGGGCTGCCCGTCCCAGGCGGGGAAGGGCTCAAGAATGGCCAAGCGCGGCGAATCGGGGTCGACCGTTATGGGTGTGCCGCTGAAGGTCGGTTCGACGCAGCCGGTGGATGTGTCAGCGAAACTGGCGGGCAGCACCACGTCGGTGGCGGGCATCAGCGGGCCCGTCAGGGGGTTGGCGTCGAGACGTCCCGCCAGGGCGAGTGCGATGACGATCTCAGGGGAGGCCACAAAAGCGTTGGTCAGCGGGTTGCCGTCGTTCCGCCTGGCGAAGTTCCGGTTGAAGGACGTGACGATGGTGTTGGGGTGGTCGGGGTTGTCCGGGCGGTGCCACTGCCCGATGCACGGTCCGCAGGCGTCCGCCAAAATGACGGCACCCAGTTCACGCAGCGGTGCCAGCAGGCCGTCCCGCTCGGCCGTCGCCTCGGTGCGGGCCGAGCCGGGGTTGATGTACAGCGGGCAGGCCAGGCTCATGCCCGCATCCAGGGCCTGGCGGGCCACCGACGCGGCCCGCGCCAGATCCTGGTAGGACGAGTTGGTGCACGAACCGATCAGCCCGGCCTCGACGGCCATCGGCCAACCGTTGGCTTTCGCCTGGGCGCCCAGCTGCGAGATCGGCGTCGCCCGGTCGGGGGTGAAGGGGCCGTTGACGTGGGGCTCAAGGTTCGTCAGATCAAGTTCGATGACGGAATCGAAGAAGTCGTGCGGGTTGGCCAGAACCTCGGGATCGGGCACCAGATCGCTGGCCACCTGGGCCGCCAGTTGGGCGATGTCTTCCCGGCCGGTGGCTTTGAGGTAGTCGCTCATGGCGGTATCGAAGCCGAAAAGGGACGACGTGGCGCCTACCTCGGCGCCCATGTTGCAGATGGTTGCCTTGCCGGTGGCCGACAGGGTGGCCGCACCCGGGCCGATGTATTCGATGATCGCGTTGGTGCCGCCCTTGACGCCAAGTTTTCCGGCCAGAGCCAAAATCACGTCCTTGGCGCTCGTCCAGGGGTTGAGCTGGCCGGTCAGCACGACGCCGATCAGTTTCGGCATGCGAAGCTCCCACTCCATGCCCGTCATGGCGTCCACGGCGTCGGAGCCGCCCACGCCGACCCCGCAGGTGCCCAACCCGCCGGCGTTCGGGGTGTGCGAGTCGGTGCCGATCAGCAGACCGCCGGGGAAAGCGTAGTTTTCCAGGACGACCTGGTGCATGATGCCCGCCCCCGGCTCCCAAAAGCCCAGCCCGTAATTGTCGGCCACACCCCGCAGGAAGCCGTAAACCTCGGCGTTGGCGGCGAGGGCCGCCGCCAGATCCTGGGCGGCCCCAAGGTGAGCCTCGATCAGGTGGTCGCAGTGGACGGTGGCCGGCACGGCGGTGGGGTGGTTGCCGGCGTTCATCAGCTGCAGCAGGGCCATCTGGCCGGTGACGTCTTGGAGCGCCACCCGATCCGGGCGGAATGCCGCCAGCTCACCCGAAGCGGTGGGGGCGGTGGGCTGGTCAAAAAGGTGGGCGTAGAGAATCTTCTCGGCGAAGGTCATGGGACGCCCCAGAAGGGCCCGGGCTGCGCTCACGGCCTGGGGCAAACGGTCATACAGCTGCGCTATCAGTTGGCTCATACATCCTCACTCATCTAGCTCGCTTCGTAAACGATTCTGCGCGGTCCGTGTTACAGGGCTGTGTCGGCCGCGTAATCTTGGACGGTTCGCCGAATCGTGGCCGACCCGAGCACGGTCGATCCGTCGTAGAAAGCCGCCGTTTGCCCTGGCGCCACGCCGACGATCGGGGTGTGCAAGATGACCTCAACCGTGCCGTCGGCCTGCGGCGTGACGAGGCCGGCCTGCGGGGCGGCGTGGGCCCGCACCTGGACCAGTGCCTCCAGCGGCCCAGGGGGTTGGGCACCGGACGTCCAGGTGGCCGGCCCGCCAATCAGGCCCGTCACCAAAAGATGCGCCCGGGGGCCGACGATGACGCGCCGCTGGTCGGCGTCAAGCCCGATGACGAAGCGGGGCTCACGCCCGGGCGCTGGCGTCTTGATGTTCAGGCCCTTGCGCTGGCCAACGGTGAAGCGGTAGGTGCCGCTGTGGCTGCCCAGCGGGGTGCCCGCCTCGTCGACGATGACGCCGGGACGCTCGCGCAGGCGCTCACTCAGCCAGGCGGTGGTGTCGCCGTCCGGGATGAAGCACAAGTCCATCGACTCCGATTTGGCCGCCACCGGCAGACCACGGGCACTGGCTTCGGCGCGCACGTCGTCCTTGGTCGAAGCGCCAAGCGGCAGCCAGACGTGCCGTAACTGGGCCTGTGTCAACACGCTCAGCACATAGCTCTGGTCCTTGGCCGAGTCGACGGCCCGGCTCAGCTCGGCCAGGCCGCCGGACCGCGCCAGGCGGGCGTAGTGGCCGGTGGCGAGGCCGTCGAAACCGCGGGCCAGCGCCTTGTCGAGCAGGGCGCCGAACTTGATCGTCCGATTGCACACGAGGCAGGGGTTGGGGGTTCGTCCGGCCGCATACTCGCCTGCGAAATTGCCCAACACCTGGATCTGGAAGGCGTCTCGCAGGTCCCACACCTCGAAGGGCAGGGCCAGCGCGTCGGCCACCCGTCGGGCGTCCTCGGCGGCCGGCTCCGCGCCGTCCCGCAGCCTCAAGTGGACGGCGGTGACTTCGTTCCCGTCAGCGCACAGCCGGGCCGCGGTGACGGCCGAATCAACGCCACCGGAGACTGCCGCAACTAGCTTCATGGCTTTTCACGATAACATGACTGCCGTGAAACCGAACCGCGCCGTGGTGCTGGCCAACTTGGGCACGCCCGACTCGCCAGCCCTGGCCGATGTCCGCGCCTACTTGCGCCAGTTTCTGTCTGACAAGCGCATCGTCGCCGCGCCGCGGGCCTTTTGGGTACCGTTCTTGCACCTCATCCTGCTGCGCTTCTACGCGCCAAAATCGGCCGCCCGGTACGAGTCAATCTGGACCGCGGACGGATCGCCTCAGCGCGTCAACACCCAGCGCCAGGCGGACGACCTGCAGTCCCGTCTGGGGGCGGGCTGGACGGTGCGCTACGCCATGCGGTACGGCACGCCGTCCATTGACGAGACCTTGACCGCTTTGCGTGAGGACGGGGTGACGCAGGTGTTGATGCTGTCGCTGTTTCCGCAGTTCTCAACCACCACGACCGCCAGCCTGCAGGACGACCTCAACCTCTACTTGAAGGTACGCCCGTCGACCTTGGAGTCTCCGCTGGACATCACCTGGGCCGACCGTTGGGGCGACGATCCGCCTTACATCGCCGCCTGCGTCGCCCGCATTGAAGACGCCTGGCAAACAAGCGGACGCCCCGACTTCGACCGGGGCGACAAGCTGGTGTTGAGCTTCCACGGCGTGCCGCTCAGCTGTGCTGACGCCCGCGACTACCAGGGCGAGTGCCAGCGCACCGCCGACCTGGTGCTGGAGGGTCTCGGATTGACGGGCAACCAGGGGCTGGTCACATTCCAGTCAAAGTTCGGCCCAGGTCAGTGGCTGACGCCGGCGACGATTGCGACCATGCGCGAGCTTGGCCCGCGCACCGCCCGGGTGGACGTTTTCTGCCCCGGTTTCGCCGCCGACTGTCTGGAAACCATCGAGGAGATCGGCCAGCTCAACCGGGCGGCCTTTCTTGGCGCCGGGGGCCAGGAGTTCAACCGGATCGACTGCCTGAACCAGCATCCGGCGTTCATCGATGGATTGCTAAGCTTGAGCCATGCCAAAAGATAAGCCATGTGTGCTCGTCATCCACTCCAGCCGGTTCGGCCAGTCCACCAAGATCGCTCAAGCCATCGTTGATGAGATGGCGGCCTGCGGCGTTGACTCTGACCTGCAAGCCCTTTCCGTCACCACGGCACCGGACCCGCAACGCCACGATGCCGTCGCGTTGGTCATCTCGGTGCGTTACGGTCACTTCGACGCGAACGCCGCCAAGTTCCTCGCCGCTCATCGGGCGTGGCTTGACGCCCACCCGAGCCTGCTCGTCACCGTCTCGTTGACGGCCCGCACGGAAGCCAAGCGCGACCCGGCCGTGCACAGCTACACGAAGAAGTTCTTGGAGGAAACCACCTGGGTGCCGACCCACACCGAAGTCGTGGCCGGCATGTTGGACTACCCGAGCTACAAGATTTGGGATCGCCTCGCCATCCAGTTGATCATGACCATGACGAAAGGCCCGACCGACCCGAAGACGGTCATCGAGTACACCGATTGGGATCGGGTGAAGGAATTGGCCGACGAGTTCGCTAAACTTGTCAAAGATGCGCCCGGGGTCAGTGAAAATCTGAACCGGCGGTAACAGCCCGCGAACGGCCCCACCCGGGGCCGCCGATCCGGTGGAACTCCGGAGCCGACGGTGAAACCTGAGTTTTGGTTCAAGTCCGGATGAGAGGCGCGCATCGAAGGCGGTCTTTCGTGTCTGGATCTGACGACGCGGTGCGCGTCGAGCCGACGTCTCCGCAGCGCAGCTGGGGTCCGGTGTTGGCACCGGTGTTGGCCATTGTTGCGGTGTTCCTTGTTTGGCAGTTGGTTGTCACCATTTGGCATGTGAACCCGGTGTTTTTGCCTGCTCCTGGGCGGGTGCTGGCAAGGCTGGGCAGCAATCTCGCGACGGCCGGCTTTCTCGGCGACGCCGGGGTGACGCTCGGCGAGGCCGCGCTCGGCTGCCTGGTCGGGGTGGCCATCGCGCTGCCGCTGGGTTACGCGATCGCCTCCTGGCGTCTGGTGGGGGCGGCAACGACGCCGCTGATCGCCGCATCGCAGGCCCTTCCGGCCGTGGCGATCGCGCCGATTCTGGCGCTGTGGTTCGGGTTCGGCATCGGCGCGAAGGTGGCGCTGTGCGCTCTGATGGTGTTTTTCCCGATGCTGCTCAACACGGTGTTGGGGTTGCGCCAGGTCGACCGTCACATCCTGGAGGCAGCCCATCTGGACGGCGCGGGGGCCGGGGCGCTGCTGTTCTTCGTGCAGGCGCCGCTGGCCCGCAAGGCCATCCTGACGGGCCTGCGCGGCGGCTTCACCTTGTCGATCACCGGCGCCGTGGTCGGCGAGTTCATGATCGGCGGCAGCCGAGGGCTCGGCCGGCTTGTGACCGTCGCCGCCAACATGAACGACACCACCGGACTGTTCGCCACCGTCTTGGCGCTGTGTGTTTTGGCCGTCGTGATCTACGCGGCGATTTCGGCCCTGGAAGAGGCCACCGACCCCACCAAAGAAAGGACCACCCGATGAGGTTGACGCGAATACTGACGGGAGCCGCCCTGCTGGGCATCGTGCTGGCAGCGCTGACCGGTTGCCAGTCGCCGTCGGTGCCCACCGAGGCAACCAAGTTGACGATCGGTTTGACCTACCAGCCCGACATTCAGTTCGCGCCGATCTACGTGGCGGCAGAGGAGGGGTACTTCCACGACGCCGGGTTGGACATCACGATCCGTCACCACGGCGCCTCCGAATCGCTGTTCGGTGCCATGCAAACCGGCGTGGAGGACGTAGTGTTCGCCGGTGGCGACGAGATGATGCAGGCCCGGTCGCAGGGGGTCGATGTCGTCAACATCGCCACCATCTACCAGCAATACCCGGCGGCGGTGCTGGTGCCGTCCGACTCGCCGATCCAAACCGCC
>WRFI01000005.1 GCA_009778875.1 Propionibacteriaceae bacterium
CTGCGGCTGCATTCACTGGGGCGAACGCTGCGGGTCGTCCACATCCCGCTGGTGCTGTATCACTGGCGCGAGGCAGCCGCGTCCACCGCCAAGAAGCTCGGCTACAAGGCCTACGCGGTTGACGCCGGGCGCCGGGCGCTGGCCGAGTATCTGCGGCGCGTCGGCGTCACCGCCGAAATCGACGACCTGCCCAACCAGCCCAGCTGGTTCCGCATCAAGCCGCGCTGGCCGGCATCTGTGGCGGTGGTTTCCGCCGGCGAGGCCGCCCGGCTCGGCGCAGCCCTCCAAGCCGCCACCTCGACGGCCTGCCAGCCCACCTGGCTGTGCCAGCCGGGCGGGTTTGAGGCCTCGGCCATCCCCGGCGACGTTGCAGCCCTGGTGGTGTTGCAGAAGCCGTTTGCGCCAAGTTCGCCCGACTGGCTGGACGACCTGGTCGGGGCGCTGGCCCTGCCGGGGGCCACCGCCGTCGCTCCGTTGCTGGACAACGATGACGCAGGCGCGGTCAACCCTAACGTCGCTGCGATCCGCCGGCTTGTCGAGCTGGACGAGAAGGCGTTCCTGTGGCCCGACACGTTGGTGCACGACGCGCCGTCCGTGCCCTCGTCCGTGGTTGCCGTCAAGACCGGCGACGTCGATCTGTTGGACGCCGGACGCATCAGCGTGCCGCCGGAGCGGGGGCGGTGCGTGGTGTGGGGCCCGCAGAGGATGGTGGCGCAATGAAGGTCGCGTTTTGCGTGGTCGCCTGGAACAACGCCGACGTGCTGCGGCTGTGCCTGGACTCCCTGTTGGCGCAAACCGGGGTGCAGGCGGACGTCTACATGATCGACAATGCGTCCACCGATGAGACACGTGCCGTGATGGCGGAATACCCATCGGTGCACGTCACCTGGTCGAAGGCCAACACGGGTTTCGCCCGCGGCAACAACCTGATGATCGCCCAGGCGCTGCGCGACCCGCAGGTGGGCTACGTGGCGCTGGTCAACACCGACGCGACACTCGACGCGGCGTGGGCCTCCACGCTGGTTGGATTTGCCGAATCGCGGCCCAACGTCGGCTCGCTGCAAGGCCTGACGCTCGACTACTTCGACCACCAGATCGTCGACTCGACGCACATTTTCCTCAACCCCAACCTGCACGCCCAACAGCACGGTTACGGCGCCGCCCGCCTGCCCGCCGACCAGTACTACCCGCAGAAGGTGTTCGGCGTGAACGCGGCTGCGTGCATGTACACCCGCGCTATGATCGAGGCGCTGCCCGACCGCCAGAACGGCTTCTTCGACGAGCGATTCTTCATGTACTACGAGGACATCGACGTCAGCTACCGGGCGTTGCTTTGCGGCTGGGACGCCTGGTTCGTGCCCGACGCACTGGCCTACCACATGGGGTCGGTCAGCACGAAGAAACGCGGATCGACGTATTCACTGACGATGGTGGGACGCAACATTCCGGCCGTCGCCGTCAAAAACACGCCGGGGCCGGTGCTGCTGCGCCTGGTGCCGAACATGGCCTACGGGCTGGCTGTTCTGTGCCGCGAACTGCTGCGAGAACAGGGCGCTAGAGCGGCTCTCAGCTTGTTTACGGCCTACCTTGGGGGGCTCATCAGAGTGCCGCTGTATCTTGGCAGCCGACGCCGCATCATGGCGGCGAAGGTGATCGACGACGCCTACCTGGCCCGTCTCCTGCGACGCAGCGGAGTGCTCGGCTAGGTGTGGGGGCATGTAAACTCCTGCCTGAGGAAAGAGGGTTTGTGGGCCGATTGTCGCAGCGGGTGACGCACCTAGCCACCGATCGGGGGCTGGTGGCCACAACCACCCGGTTTTCCCTCGTTGGTGTGATCAACACGATGATCGACTTCTGTGTCTACTCCGTCGCCGTGTTCTTCGGACTGCCGTTCTTCTTCGCCAACCTGATCTCCACCTCTTGTGGCATGGCGTTCAGCTTCTTCGGCAACCGCAGCTTCACGTTCAAGGCGAAAGGTGCCTCGCTTCGCCGTCAGGTGTTCTTGTTCATTGTGGTCACCGTGTTCAGCCAGTGGGTCATCCAGCCGTTTGTGATCTGGATCGTCAGCCACATCAGCTTCAGTTTCACCATCCTGGGCACCTCGCCCGCCCTGATCGTCGGCAAGATCGCCGCCATCGGGTTCAGCTTCGTCTGGAACTTTGTGCTGTACAACAAAGTGGTGTTCGCCACCCGTCCAGAGCCTTCCGATGAGGTCGCTGCCGCGGACGATCCAGGCTCTGAGCGTGCTTGACAGGGAATCGGAGAAACAACAACAATGAAACCAGTGTTCTTGCTGTCGCAACCTAACCCAGGAGTCGCCGTGCGATCATCCCTTGCCCGACTTGCCGCGTGGCTGCCTATCCTGAAGCGCGACAAAACTGCCCTGCTTTCGCTGGTCGCCGGTCTGGCGGCCATACTCCTGATTGTTTACAGCTTGATCGTGCGAGTACAGATGTTTTCCCTCGGAACATCCCTTTGGAACGATGAGGCGTTGCTTGCGGACAACATCGTCGGTAAGAGCTTTGCGCAGATCCTCACCCCGCCGATGTCCAACCTGCCAACCACTTCTGCCGGGTACCTGATCATCGAAAAAGGGTTGGTACACGTCTTCGGGACAGCAGAATGGGTGCTGCGACTGTACTCGCTAATCGCCTTGGTCCTGCTGCTCATCGTTCAAGGCATCGTGCTGCGCAAGGTCTTCCACACCCCCTTGGTCTTCGCCCTGCTCTCGGTCGCTCTGTCGTCCGTCTTCTACTACTACATGAACTATTCCGCCGAGGTGAAGCCATACATGGGCGACGCGCTGTTCTCGGTGCTCGTCATTCTCATGTATTTCCTTTTCCGGCGAGGACGAATCGGTCCGGTGATCCTCGGATTGTCATTTTCGGTCTGCCTGGTCATGTCGTCGCCAGCCGTTTTCTTTGTCGCGGGCACACTGCTCGTCGAGTTTGCAGCCAAACTCCGACGCCGGGACTTCCGTTCGGCACGTCGCGTGATTCTGGCCGGTGCCATCTGCCTGGCCGTCTTCATCGTCCACTATCTTCTTTGGCTGCGCCCGATTTCCACCGTCCCCGAGTTGACGTCGTTTTGGCAGTGGCGCGCATTCGACTTTCGCCTTTGGCGCTCCGGCGCGCTCTCCAGGGATCTGGGCCTTGTCTCCGCCCTGTTCCTGCAACTGGGTGCCGCCAAGCTCCTGCTTCTCTGTCTAGCAGGGGGGGGGGGGAGCGTTTTTGCTGTTCAAGAAAGATATCCACACATTATCGCTTGCCGTGTCATTTCTGATGTTGGCCGTCGCCTCGGCTCTCGGCCTGTATCCCATGGTTGACAGATTGTGGCTGTTCCTTTATTTGTGGGTATTCATATTTGCCTTCGTGTTTTTGTCTGCTATCCGCCTGGGCACCACGGGTGCCAAAGCGGAGCGGCTCGTCACCAGGATTGTCACACTGCTGATCGCCGTGGTCCTGATTCTTTCTTTCCGCAATTTCCCGGACTATGGAGCAGGTGCCGAGTGGACGCTGGTGCCTGGCAACCAGGCGAACCCCCTGATCGCGTATGTGCAGAAGAACATCCAGCCCGGCGAGACGCTGTACAGCTACGCAGCGGCGAACCTGATTGTGGAATACAAGAACGGATACAACAACGACACCATCGGCAACGGTTCGACTGACAACATCATATGGGGGACGCCACTGTCGTCAAACCCGTCCACCACGTCCGCGTCCGTCAGTGCGGAGGTTTCACGAATTACGAACACCGCCGGCGCCTACGTGCTGTTTTACCACTGCTACCCTCCGCTCAGCGGCGACCCCTTCCCGGACATGATAACGACAGACCTTCAAAAAGCAGGATACATGGACCTGGTGCTGGAGGACTATTACACGCCGTTGTACTGGTTCACGCAGGACATGGCAAAGGTGAAGGCCGCCGCGCACCTCGACGCACCGTCCCTGATGACCACACAAGGCACGATCTCCGGCACATTCGTCTTGACAAACACGGGCAAGACGGTGTTCAGCGCAGATGGTTATGGCTCCATGACCCTGACGATCAGCCGGCCCGGCGACGACGGGCCGCCGGTGGTGTCCGTGCCCTTCGGACAGGAAATCCTGCCTGGCGGGACGGGACAAATTGACGTGGACGTTGATGGTCTTGCGCCTGGCACATACGATGCCGACGTCGTCTTTCAGGACGAGTACTCACTGAGTCAATTGGGCACCGCGCCCATGACGATTGAGGTCACGTAGGCCGCCTGACGCCCTCACGAGCCGGTGTGCGATGGCCTTGGCGCCACGGTGCGCTTGACGAACCTCAGTGGACCCAGCAGCGCGCGGCCCAGCCGGTATGCCCGGGTGTGCAGCAGGAATTCGACGTCGTCGTCCTTTTCTTTCCACAGATCAAAGTATCGAGCGCCAATGTAGGTGTCTATCAGCTGAACCGGATAGTCGGTGTGTTTGATGATGAACTCGCGGAGGCCCGGCCATTGGGCGGGCACCACCCGAATGGCCTTGGTCTTGATGAACGGGTACGTGTCAACTGTTTCCAGAAGCCACAGCGGCCGGCAGCAGGTGTACCCCGGGTTGTATTTGGCCATGTCCCCGGTCGATTGGGCGCTGATATCAACCTGAGTTTTGTCCAACTGCGTCATGCCCCAAAACCCGGGTGCGTCGAAAAATGAGTCATAGGTGAACCCGTTTTCAGCCAACAGTTCTGTCAGCCGGATCTCGTAGTTGGTGATCACGTCGAGTACGTCCGCGAAGTCCTCGATGCTGGCCCAAAAGTGCCTGAATGCCTCGGACTGGACGACATTCTGGTTGAACGTCATGAAATAGCTTTGCAGGTGCGTTGGCGCGAAAGTCACCCTGCCGCGGCTGTCCAGTAGCACGTCGGTCAGCGCGATGTTCGTCGTCATACCCCAGAAATCGGCGCCGCGCGACTGCATTTGGTCGAAAATCGCGCCGAAGTCGAAAAGCGGCCCGAAGCACGTGTCGTTCATCAGCGTCAGCTGCTCGCACTTGACCAGAGTGTCCCAGCCGAAGTCGTCCATGCCGTCACGCCAGGCCGCAAAGTCGTAGCCAAGGTTCTTCCGTTGGATTAGCTTGTCGGTCACGCCAGCCAACCTTTTCTCGTCGGCTTCGCAAACAGGCGAGTTGGAGATCATGACAACCTTGTCGAACAGTCTGCGCATCTGCTCAAGCTGGTAGACCACATAGTCGTCGACCCGGCCGAACTTGTTGAAGTGGGCATAGAACATGACCCGCGTCGAGTCATTCGCTTCGGTCATTCATCCACCTCGCCTTCACCCTTGCAGTAGATGGCCGCAAATAGAGGTACCAGATGCAATCGCTCAATGATACCGAAACCGAACACCGAGAGCCTTTCAAACAGCCGCTCGCCGCGCAAGCGGCGGCTGAACGGTGTGAGGCTTGACCGAAGGTTGTTCTCATTGATCCACTTCATCACCCGGTCGTGTTCGGCCACAAAATGGGACGGCGTGGCTTTTCGTCCCGAGTAGAGCAACCACCACACCAGGAATCGGCGGTAATAATACTTGAGCAGTTCAGGCTTGTCGGCAAACTGTTCGTCCACGCGGTTGAGGACGAACAGAATGTCGAGGCTGTCGTTCAACCCCTTGTGAGCGGTGTTCGACACGCTGGCACCGTTCATCGTCCAGGTGTAGCCAACATAATTGATCACCTTGACGCGCGGGTTCTTTGCCTTCGCCCCCAACGAATACGTGAAGAACAGGTCTTCGCCGATGCCGTAATCTAAAAAGCCGACCTCGTTGTCCAGCAGGAATTGCCGTTTGAACACCTTCGACCACGGGTAGATGTTGATGTACGTCTCCCACTCGGAACCTTTGAGGCGACGCTCCAGCAACAGCCTTCCGTCGGCGTCCCTGCGACGCCACCCCCCGATGACAATGTCGTAGTCCTGGTCAAGGTTGTCGAGATATGTGTTCAGATAGTCCGGGTCAATATAGTCGTCGCAATCGACGAACGCCAGGTACTCCCCCGTCGCAATGTCGATTCCCCGGTTTCGGGTCAGGGCAACCCCTTGGTTGGGTGTGTCAACAACTATGACGTTTTCGTATCGCTGCTCGTATTCGCGCAGTATTTCCAGCGAATCGTCATTCGAGCCGTCGTTCATGGCGATGATTTCGACGCCATCCCGCCCCTGCGAAAGGACACTGTTGAGGCAGCGACGCAGGCTTTCGTGGGCGTTGTACACCGGGATGACCACCGAAACTGTCTTCATACCCGTACCTACCGCACGAAAATCTTGAGGTAGACGGACACCATGAAACTCCAGACATGCCTGGCCGCCATGGAAACCACGATGTCGAAACGCGTCAGCGCCAGATCGTGCCTGTGCTTCTCGAGCAGCCGCCGATGTTCGGCAATGTAGGCCTTCTCCTGCCCCCCGCCCATCACCTTAGACGTGTTGGCGCCCTTCCGCACTCGAAACGAGTTAAGCGGTTCGTGGATGACAAAAATGTCGCCGGCTCCGGCGATGCTCATGAAGAAGTCGTAGTCGGGTATGAAGGTGAAGGACGGATCGAACCCGCCCGTCCTTTTTGCGACGTCGGCACGAATCAGGTTTGCCACTGGTGAACCGAACAGGTCGACTGTTCTGGTGCAGTCCAACGCCACCCTTCGTCCCGACACCAGACCGCTGCGCCAATAGCGCCGGAAAGTGCCGTGTTGGGTGCCATCGGCGTTGACCACCTTCGAATCGCTTTCCGACAAGACCGCACTGGGATTGTCTAACAGCGCTTGCAGCTCCTTCTCAATCGCCGTCGGCTCCAGCATGTCGTCGGCGCCCATCACCTTCACGAACTCACCTTGGGCCAGCCCCATTGTGAAGTTCCAGTTGCCGGCCAGCCCCAAGTTGGAATCGTTTTTCAGCAAACGGATCCGCGGGTCCACGATGGCTTTCACAATGTCGAAGGTCGCGTCCGACGAGGCATCATCGACAACAATTATCTCCAGATGCTCATAAGTCTGGCCCAGCACCGACCGGACCGCCGCCTCGATATGATCACCATTGTTGTAGGCGGGTATGCAAATGCTGACCAGCGGGCTCACGACGAGAAGTCTACCCGTTCACGGGACTGATGCGGACTTTCGGCCATCAGGGAAGCTGGCCCACAAACCCGGCCGAGTTCGAGTAAAGACGTGGCAGGGAGTCGAAGTAGGCGCGGTCAGCCTGATAAGCCACGCTGTCGTCGGTGGTCAATACCAACACGACCTTCGACGGCGACTGTTGGACCATGTTCATGACCCAGTCAGGCTGAGTCATCGTCGCCTCGAGCCAGTCATTCGTGTGCTGACTGCTGATCACCTGGTACCAGAAGGCGTCGCGCCACTCGGCAACCACCGGCACCAAGGGCGCGCCCTCTTTCACATAATTGTCGAAGACGTAGTGGTACAACTGCTGCTTGCCCGGATCCAGCCCCGGCACCAGGGGTGACGTAATCTCCCAGCGATTGGCGCTCAGGATGTCATTCATATCTGTTGACTTGGCAACAGGGTCGAACCCGTCGTTTTTCATTTGGATCCGGTGTTCGATGCCGCTGACCGATAGTGCAAAGATCAGCGCCCAGACCACCCCGTACATGCCCAAAAGCACGGCTGTCTCGCGGTTGGTGATCTTGGCGATGCCAACCACCAGCAGGTACAGCACGACCAGCCAGAGAAGATAGTGCGACTTCATGAAGTAGTACGACGACACCCGCCCGAGCATCCCCATGGCCAGAAGACCCGCCATGTACACCAGCATGACCGGCAGCATCAGCAACTGGAAGTTCAGCTGCCTCGCTTTCACCAACTGGTAGGCGCCAAACAGGGCCACCGGCAAGAAAGGAACAAAGTTGGAGAACAGGTCGCGGTATGACGCCCCCTCTGACGACAACGCGCTGCCAACAGTCACACCGTCGGTGAAGACACCGACAAACATGAACAGCAGGCCGACCACGACGGGGATCAGGAAAACGGCGAGGCCCACCAACAGCGTGTCCTTGGAGACGACCAGGTACTTCGAGCGGTAACGCGCCAGAATGAGCACGCCAAGGCATATGAAAACCACAGGCACGAACATCGTGTAGCAGACAATCAGGCCCAAGCACCCGAGCATTAACAGTGCCGCCCCCGGCCATTTTCCGAGCTCGTCCGACATCAATGAATCGGCCAAGAATGTTATGTGGGCGATCAACACCAGGCTCATGCCGAGATACACGAAACCCCAAAGCACGCTGTTCAGCGGGTATCCCGCCACATACAGGAATGTGATACCGACGCCGATTGCAAAACGCCACTTCGTCTTCAAAAAGCGCCGGATGGCCGTGTAAAAGGTCAAACCGCCCAGCAGCAGGAACAGCCCGCCGCTGAGCACGAAGAATCGGTAGTAGTAGTCCGGAGTCGTCAGCGGGCTGAGCATCGCGATGAACAGTCCGTTCGTCAGCGAATGGAAATACATGGCGTGGACGCTCTGGTTCTTCACGACATCGACCGCTTCGAGAATGTGCGGTGCCGGATCGATGGTCATGTAGACGATTGACAGGCTGAGGCCGTTGCGCACAGCCAACAGCACCGCCGTGGCCACCCCCAGACCGCCCGTCACGAGCCAGTCCGCAGCATTCCATTCGTAGGCCTGCCTGTCCCGACGCAACCAGATGCGCCACCAGAGGACGATGCCAGCCGCCAGGTCGACGATGCCAATCGTCACCAGGTTGACGGGCACATGGATGAGGGTGAACAGCCCGCCGAACAGGGCATGCCAGCAGGTCAGCGTCACGACGCTGGCCACCGCCCATCCCAAGCCAGACAGCTGCTTGCTCGACTTCCTGACGAGGAACAAACCTGAGAGAGCGACAAGGCACGCCAGCATGAAAAACAGCGATGCCGGGATGCTGTCATACATGGGGGTGCCTCCAAACCATCAGTGCTTGTCCTCACATTCTAGCGGAACCCCTCAAGACACCGCATTTCGCGCTCGTTCTCCGACAAGCCACCTAGTCACGCCAGGATCCACTGGCGCCTGTTCCTGACCCAAGCGGCCAACTTTGCCGGTACTCATCCATCCTTCGCCGACAGACCGACTAGACTCTAGGTTGCTGCATAGCTGTCGAGAGGAGATCTGCTGTGACATCCGAAGCCAAGGCTGAGCACTCGGTTGCTGTCATCGTCCCTTGCTACAACGAGGAGCTCGCCGTGGCGAAGGTAGTAGCCGACATTAGGGCCGCACTGCCGGACGCCGCCGTGTATGTGTATGACAACAACAGCTCGGACGCAACCGCGGAGGTTGCCAGGCAGGCCGGGGCGATCGTGCGCTCCGAGCCGGATCGCGGCAAGGGAAACGTGGTGCGCCGGGCCTTCGCCGACGTCGAGGCGGACATCTACGTGCTTATCGACGGTGACGACACCTACGATGCCAGTGCGATGCCTTCGATGATCGACACGTTGGTTTCCGAGCACTTGGATCATGTTCTGGGAGTGCGGACCCCCGATACCATCTCTTCCGCCTACCGGCCCGGGCACGAAACCGGCAACAAGATGTTCAACAAGACTGTGAAGCTGTTGTTCGGTGAGCCCGTCGCCGACATGCTGAGCGGCTACCGGGTGATGTCCAGACGCTTTGTGAAGTCCTTCCCCGCTCTGTCGCGTGAGTTCGAAATCGAAACCGAAATGACGATTCACTGTATGAGCCTGCGCGTGCCGCGCACCGAGGTGCCGGTAGGGTTCCGTGACCGCCCCCCGGGCAGCGAGAGCAAATTGCGCACATACCACGATGGGATCCGTATCCTTCGCCTGCTGGGCACACTCTTGCAATATGAGCGCCCACTGCTCTCCTACGGCCTTATCGCTGCCTTTTTTGCAATACTTGGCATCGCGTTTGGCATACCGGTGCTCTGGGAATACGTCACCACTGGCTTTGTGCCGCGTCTACCCACAGCCGTTTTAGCGTCATCCTTGATAATCATCGCAATGTTGTCGCTCGTGGTCGGTTTGGTTTTGAACGTCCTGATCATGACTCGAAACGAGTCTTCGCGGTTGGCCTACCTGAGCTATCCACCCGTCAGCCTCAAATGAGTTCCACCGCATTAGAAATGCAACGCCCGGCATCCAAGGCCCCCGGCGCAGTCTCTACGCTGATCGGCATTCTGCCGTTTGTCTGCTTCTTCGTACTCTTTCTAATTCTGCTGTGGCCAATCCAGCTCCGAGGCGGTTCGGACGACACGGCGCACGCGGCAACGATCATCGACATTGGCAGGCTCCAGTGGGTTTGGCTACGCGCAACCACCTGGCAACCGCGCATCCCCAGTGATCTGGCTTACGCCCTGTTCGTGTTCCACCTGCCCGTGTGGAAGTGGGTGAATGCCTTCGTGATGACCATGCTGCTCTGGGTTATCACTCGCATCGCGCTCGTCAACGACCCAGCGGGCCGTCCGGACCGCCTGTCGGCGCCCAGGTCAGCCATCGCCCGAGTGACCCCCCCACGCTTCCTCACCATGGCGGTGTTCGTGTGCCTGTTTTTCTTTTTGATTCATCCGAATGTGGTCACCTCAGGGTCCGTTTGGTTCACCGGATCCGTCAATTACCTATGGCCGGTCACGGCGATGCTGCTCGGACTGATGCCATTCATAATGACATTCTATGGAAAGGCGCCACCGGCGCCGCGGCTTCTGATTCCCGTCTGCATCTTGTTTTCCTTGTGTGCAAGTTTCACTGAGCAGACGGCCGCCGTGCAACTGGGTGTTGCCCTGCTGATCGTGCTTTGGCTCGCGCTGAGGCGAGAACGCATTCCCCGGGCACTGATCATCCATTTTGCCCTGATAGTGGTGGCCAGCGCCGTCTTTTTCTTCTTTGACTTCGCCTCGCCCCGAGTGACGCAGCATCAGGAGCTGCCACTCTTCCCTGAGTCTGCCAACTTCGGCATTTTGGACAAGACGCTGCTAGGCGTGAATGTCTACTCAACGCATCTGCTTCACATCTCGAATGTTCTGTTTGCCGTCTTCATCGCACTCGCCGCCTGGGCAGCCTTTCGCCGCATCAGGGATGCCCACGTCGCCCGGGCATCACGCTTCAAGCCAGTCCATCTTCTCGTCTTCCTGCCCGCCATATGGGCTCTAGTCAATACCCTGCCGCTGCCGTGGGGGTATACACAACTCGCCAACAGCGCTATCGAGAAAGCGCCCGGTGCATTGGGCTTCGGAGTATCCAACTGGCTCGGCTTCCTTTATGCGACGCCACCGATGAGCTCGTCCCCCAGCCCGGGTGCCATTCTGCTGTCTGTTCTGGCCGCTGCCTGCGTCCTCAGTCCGCTCTACCTTCTCTACAGAGCATTCAGCGATCTTCGAGACCGGGCACTGGCATGCATTCTCTACCTGGCATCCTTTCTTTCGGGAATTCTGATCGGCTTTTCCCCCACGGTTTGGGCCTCAGAAAGTCGGCCAAATTTTCTTTCCAACTTCCTCATACTCCTCATATTGGCCATGTTGGTGCGGGCCCGCATCATGCCAGGCCAGCCCAACGACATCGCCCCGGCCACGTCACCAGAGGCGCTGGCCGCTTGGCCCCGTCACCGCATCGTCGTGGTCGCAATCGCCTTGCTCGCGCTGTTCGTCTTCGCCGTCATTGTTTGGATCCTCTATCACACGACCTTCGCCTCAAACGACTATTGGTGGTACTGACCGACGCGCTGGGTTCTTCTTGCGCCTGCCCGGTGGATGAGCTAACCTTGCAGAAATGAAGGCCATCACCATCATCATCCCGGTCTACAACGAGGAAGACTCGCTTGCTCGCCTCATCGCTCGCCTGGACAGTCTCGCGGACACGCAGAACATGTACCGTTTTGAGTATCTGTTCGTTGACGACGGCAGCAAGGACGGCACTCTGCCACTGCTAAAGCAATATGCCGCCGCCAATCCGCGGGTTTCCTACGTCACACTGTCCAGGAATTTTGGCCAAGAGGCGGCGATGTTCGCCGGCCTTGACCACGCAGACGGCGATGCGGTAATAATCATCGACGCCGACTTACAAGACCCCCCAGAGCTGGTTCCACAAATGATCCAGCTCTGGGAGCAGGGATATGACGATGTTTACGCGCGTCGCAACAATCGAAAGGGTGAGACGTGGCTGAAGAAGACCACCGCATCCCTTTACTATCGAATGTTGCAGAGGTCCACCAAGGTGGAGATCCAGCGCGACACCGGCAATTTTCGCCTGCTTGACCGACGCTGCGTGCTAGCCCTGCGACAGATGCGCGAGCACGAGCGCCAGGCCAAGGCGCTATTCAGCTGGATCGGCTATCGGAAGAAGGAAATCACCTACGATCGTGACCCGCGGATTGACGGCCAGTCCAAGTGGAGTTACCCTGCACTCGTCAACCTGGCAATCAACGGTGTCACCTCATTTACGATTGCCCCTTTGCGTTTCGCCAGCATATCGGGGTTTGTCATATCCTTCGTAGCGTTGGTGTACATCATTATCATTATCGTGCAGACTCTGTTCACCAACAACCACCTGAGCGGCTGGCCCGCCATCATGTGCGTTGTGCTGTTCTTGGGCGGAATCCAACTCGTCAGCCTCGGCATAATCGGCGAGTATATCGGCCGCATATTCAACGAAACCAAGAATCGGCCAATCTACCTCATCGATGACTACCACGCCGGTGGCACCACTACGTCGACGCCATCATCTCAGGAGTGACCGCACCAATCCGGCCGATTGCCGAATGTCGGATGATTCTCACCGACAGATAGATCACCGCCGCGAGAAGGATGTACTCGCACACAATCATCGGTATGACCCGGCCCCCCATAAACATCTCAATCAACACCAAGCTGAACACCATCAGCAGTCCGAATGACTGTTTTGACCAGCGCAACACAAATACCAGCAACGCGAACACCGAGGCGAGCGCCCAATATGTTTCGTGTTGCGATGGCATAAAAAGGAAGAACACGACTGGCGACACAACCAGAAGGTCAAGCATCGAGTCGACCTGCTCGGCCCTGTCACGTACCTTCAGGACCAGTACCGCCAGTGTTCCAAGAATCAGCAGTATTGCCGCCAGCCCAAATAAGGTCATCTCGAACACCTTGTCGTTTGGGCCGGGCTGCGGCATTACATTGTCCCAGGCTGGCGAAAAAAGTATTGGCCATATCCCGAAACCCATGAACCCCTGGGAGTTGCCCCGCTCGACCATCATTCCCACGGTGGCGTTAAAAACCGACTGGCCCGCTATCAGGCCCGGCAGGCTCATCAGTATTAGCCCAAGCGCACTGAATAGGGGTGCCAGCCGACTGATGATCTTCATCGATGAGAACTGCACGAGGTAGAGCACTACCAGGAACGGCACAACATAGATCGCCATCAGCTTGAACGAAACGGCCACACCAAGAATGAACCAGGCGAGCGCCGGACGGCGCCTGATCGCGGCCAGCAGAACCAACAAATCCAATGCGATATAGATGCTGTCGGGCAGGTTGGTTTTCAGTGTGTCAAAGAAGAAAGCCGGCAGGAATGGTATCAGTGATGCCGCGATCCACGGCCGCCAGGAATCGACCCGCTTGTCAAACGTTTTCACGATGAAGAAGGTGGCGACGGCAGCAACGACGGTGCCCGCCATTGCCAGACCCTTGATCGAGTACTCAAGATAGTGCCCGCCGCTGTAAAGCCCGATTTTTTCACACAGAAAAATCACGAAATACCAGATTGAGGTATAATCCGCGCCGAGATCGTCATTGATGGTGGCAATTCCGCCGAACCCGTGCTGCGCCATATACTGCCACCAAGGAGCCTGGACTTGGATCATGTCACCGTCGGCGGGGTAGACATGTCGCAGTGCAAACATCATCGTCCCCCAGAGGACGAGGACTGACGCGGCAAAGGCTATCTTGGGCGCGCTGCGCGGAAGCTTCCAACTGAAAGCCACGATTGTCTCCTTGACAGGCCGAAGCCCCCGGCCGATCTATGTCCTGATGTGTCCTACCCTTCCCCAATCATAGTCCGCCGCGCCGCTGGCCTTCTTCACAGGCCCCGGCAGCGGATGCCCTCTCTACAGGTCAATTGGAGAGTTTGACCACGATGAAGCCATCCACCGCTTCCACAGAACCGTCATCCGGGTAGTTTGGCATGTCTGAAATCACCCGCATCGCCTGCGCGTCGGCCGCCAACTCCGGCGGCATTGAGGAGTCGTTGCGCACCACCGGGTTGCGGAAGTCCAGGTAGGTTACCAAATAGGTCGAGTAGCTGTACATGTTTGGCATGTCTTCGATCGGGATCGCGAAATAGTTCTCAAAGTAGCCGAGCGAGATCGTCTGCGGCGCCCCGCCGAACAAGACGATCGGAGTGTCTGAGGTGTAGTGCGGCGTGCTTTGAATTCTTGCGACAAGCGCCGTCGAATAAGCCTGACCCTGCCGGTTGATCAGGTCCATCTTTAGGTAGAAGACGTTGCTGTAAAGCGCGTAACAAAACGCCATGACGCAGCAGAACAGGATGACCACCCAGGAGCCGAGACTCGCCAGCCACGACCTTGCCCGCGACGACGAGCCGAGCCCGCACTCGGCGCACAGGTCCACGACGACCAGCGCGAACGCAAACACCAACACCAATGAGTACTGCATCAGCAGGTAAAGATAGTCTGGGCTGAACAAGGCGATCGCATTGAGCCCAAGCGGAATCAGACCGACCAAAACTACCACCAGGGCCAAGCGGGGCAAGTCCTTGTGGATTCCCTTTCTCACCACGACCGCCGCGAGCAGGCAGAGCACGATCAGCATCGCAACGATGAACAGATACGTAAGGCGGTGATCGTTTTGGGTCGGGTCCAGTTGGATTGAAAGACTGTTCTTGAAGAACACGCCGAAAAAGTTGGAATAGGCGAAACCTATCCGTCTGGGCAGCTCCGACAAAGAAAACCCCGCCAACGTGTCGATGTCTTTGTACCCGGGCCCAGATCCGTGATACGTCATCTTCACGCTGACAACGTACCCGACAAGACCGCCGATCAGGCCGACGCCCAATCTGAGCGCGTTTTTCAGCACTGCTTTGATGGAAGTGCCAGACAGCAACTGTCGAATCAGAACCAGCACTGCGACTCCCGCGAAAAACCCGACGTTTGCCTGGTAGGTTGCCAACGACATGATGAGCAGGGCGATACCGCCTAGAAAGCCGAAACGGAAACGTCCGGTGACAGCCACAGCCAGGCAGGCCAGCATGACGGCGAAGAATTTCAGATCCGAGTCCTGCCGGTACGACAGGATGCAGGCAACCGCAGGAAAGGCCGCGAACAGTGCGGATAGCACCAAAACCGGAAGGGTGCGTCTCAACTGAAGGCACGCGCCAACCGCGCAGGCGGCTACACTCATGTAGAACACTGCAAGTAGCGAATTCACCCACAAAAGATTGAATTGGGTAGACAACAAATCGGGCGCGTTCGCAAACCACCGGCCTGCGCTCAGGTAAAAAGGCTCGTTATTCAACATGACGACCGGGCTGTCGTGGTTGATCAGGCCGTTCGTCATCAGATACATGTGAATCATCAGTGCAAACAATGCTGTTGAGAAAAACTGGGTCTTCGTGTACTTCGGGATGGAGTCCCAGGCTCGACGAACCAGGCAGTAAGGTGACATGATTGAACCTCCTCTTGGCCAGACACGGCGCGTAGCAACCGACCGCTGCCGACAAGCATGAGCCGCTGAAGGGCCTCACGTGGCAGGATCGCCACAATCATATCAGGCACCTGCCGACAACCTGCCCAGGTCGACGCCCCATCGGCCCACCCCCCACACCGTCACTCGCCGCCCGGTCGTCCGAGGCGGCCAGGCCGAGTATAATCCTTCACGTCCGTAACAACCGTCGGTCCACTAGGCAATGAGGAGTCGCACAACAGATGCTCACCGTCATCATGCCAGTCTTCGAGGAAGCCGACCAGATCAGTGGCAACGTCACCCGCGTTCACTCGATACTGGCCGACGCCGACATCGATCACCAATTTTTGCTGGTTGACGACGGGTCGATGGACAACACGTGGGACGAGATCTGCAAGACGACCCAGGCGTTGGACAATGTGGCCGCACTGCGGCTGAGCCGCAATTTCGGAAAGGAATCTGCGATCTGCGCCGCGTTGCAACGGTGCACGGGGGACGCCGCACTCATCATTGACTCTGATCTGCAGCATCCGCCCGAGCTAATCCCAGAGATGGTCAGGCTGTGGCGCGAGGAAGGCTACCAAGTCGTTGAGGGAGTCAAACAGGACCGGGGACGGGAAGGGGTGATGTCAAAACTGTTTGCCGGCCTGTTCTATCGCATCTTCAGGCGGCTCACGGGCATAGATATCGGTGTCGCCTCAGACTTCAAACTGCTGGACAAAACGGTTGTGGATGCGTGGCGGACGATGCCGGAGATTGACACCTTCTTTCGCGGCATGTCGGCGTGGCTGGGTTTTCGCCATGTGCAAGTGCCATTCACCGTGGCGCCCCGGGCTGCGGGCCGGTCCAAATGGTCCTTCCGCAAGCTGCTGCGCCTTGCCGCTAACTCGATCACCGCATACACCGCCACGCCGCTTTACATCGTGGCCATCCTCGGCGCGATTTTGATGATCGGCGCGCTCGTCTTGTTCGTCCAAACGCTCATCAACAAGCTGCTCGGCATTGCCAGCGGCGGATTCACCACCGTCATCATCTTGCAGTTGCTGATCGGAAGCTGTGTCATGCTCAGTCTCGGCATCATAGGCGTCTACCTATCCAAGATTTATGAAGAAACCAAACGGCGACCACGTTTCGTCGTTTGCGATGTGCGCAAGCCCGGACTGATGGAACAGGGTTAGCTACTGACTTCTTCTTTGGCTAACTGGAGAATTTCACGACGATGACGCCATCGACTTGCACAATTGAACCAGCATTCGGATAATCCGGTAACGACGAAATCGATGTCAATGCGGCAGCGTCGTTGCCAAGCTCAGGCGGCAGGGAGTCTTTGCTGTACAACGGATTCTTCAGGTCCAGATAGGTCAGCAAGTAGGCGGGATAGCTGTACATGCTGGGGATATCCTCAATCGGGATCGCGAAGAAGTTGTTGTAATAGCCGAGTGCGAAGCTTCGGGGCGTCGTCCCGTACAAGACGATGGGCTTGTCAACGGTGTAGTAGTCCTCGCTTTGCAGCCGCGTGACCAGCGTCGTCGAAAACGCTCGTCCCTGGCTGTTGACGAGGTCCATCTTCGAATAGAAGACGTTCGAGTAAAGGGTGTAATTGAAGGCCGCCAGGCAGCAAAACGCAACTGTCACCCACGAAACAATGTGAGAAACCAGCAGGTGGGCCGTCACTGGAGATTCCTCGACTGCCTGCTCGGCAACATCCACCAGGACGAGGGCCAGGACAAATAGCAACACTAAGGAGTACTGCATCAGAAGGTAAAGATAGTCCGGGCTGAGTATCGCCACAACATTGGTTGTGGGGGGCACCAGAACGATGAGAACGACAAGGCATATCAACCGGGGAAGGTCAACGAAGACCCGTCGGCTCAAAATCGTGACAACCAACAGCACCAGTACGAGCAATGCCGCAAGGACAAAGACATATTTGCTGGCGAAATAGCCTCGGTGTATTGCCAGACTGTTCCGGAAGAAAATGTCGAAGATGTTTTGATACGCGAACCCGATGCGCTTCGGCAGCGTCTGGAGCGTGAGCCCAGACAGTGTTCCCACTCCCTTGTAACCTCCGCCGCTGTACGCCAACCTGACGCTCACAAGATAAACCGAAACACCCACGCCCAGCGTCACGAGGAATTTGGCCGCCTTCAGCAAGGCATCGGTCATCTTGCCACCCGAAAGCAAATCCCGTATCAATGCCAGCACCGCGATGCCCGCAAAGAAGCCGACATACGCTTGATACGTCGCAAGCGAAAGCACCAAAACGACCGCCGCGGCGATGAAACCGAAGCGGTACCGAAGCACCAGCCAAGCCGCCAGACATGCCAACAACACTGCCAAGAAGTGGACATCGGAGTCCAATCGGTACGACAGTCCGCACGCCACAGTTGGAAACGACACGACGATCACTGACAGAACCAGGCTCATGAGGGTGCGTTTGATGCCCAGACAGGCACCGATCAGGGCGACCGCCAGGCTGATGTACAGGATTGAAAGCAGCGAGTTGACCCACATCAGGTTGAAGTTGGTGGACAACACGTCGGGCACAATGCCGAACCATCTGCCGTTGTAGAGGTAAGCCCATCGGTTGTCAGCCATCACGGCGACGCTGTCATGGTTGATGAAACTGTTGACCATCACGTACATATGGATCAGCAAACCGAAAACCAGGGTGAAACCGAACTGCATCTTTGAGTAGCCTGGGATCAAATCCCAGACGCGCCGCACACCCGTGAAGGGAGACCCCGTTATCGCAATTCTGGAAAGCAGTGAGCCAGAGCGTTTTTCGCCAACCATTTGGTCACCTATCGGTAAGTTTCCTTGCAACCTTATCATTCGCGCCCGCGGCTGCCAAGTGGGCGCCCGCTATGGCGCGGCTGGTTTTGGATCAACGGAGCAGGCGATCGCATGGCACGACGAACTGTTCCCACCCAGGCAGCCCCCAGAAGGGTGGGTGTTGAAACATGGCGATTTCGGTGGCGCCCTCGCGGCATTGACCTTGAGCAATTTCCACGTTCAATTGCCACTGCAAACCGGCGGCACGATTATCGTTGACCGTTGTGAAGCTCGTGGATTGGACAGCGATCAGTAGTGCGATCGTCAGTGTGGCCAGCCTGAGACTCAGCGTGCGCCTGGTGACGAGCTCGTCAATTGCCAAAAGGTACGCTGTCAGGAGGCAAAGGCTGGCTGCCATTCCCCACCTCAGCATCACGTCGACAACGCCGGACGAGTAGAGGCCGTTGGGGTACCCGTTCATGTACAAGATGAAGAACCACAAGACGACACTGAGAACGAGATTGTAGGCGATCATCAGCCTCCGGCCCCGCGATGACGACAGTTGCAGCGCGAGCACGATCGGCACGAGAAAGAACAGCAAGGCCACGATGAAGGCCTGCCAGCCCGCTGTGGCCAAGATAGTCTGAACGAGCCCCAGCGATGAGGTGACACTTCCACCGATGACGTTGACCAGCCACCCTTTTACCGCCACCGTGAGCGGAGTGACCACGCTGGATTCGGGGGCTCTTCCGACCACCAGATAGGCGACGACCTGCCAAACACAGCCGACGGACACGACAATGGACACGACGCGCTGCCTGGCCACCTCTGGCCGGAAGATGCGCCACAGCGCCAAGGGCAAGACGAAGACCACCATTATCTCCGACATGGTGAACGCAAACGCCAATAAGGCCAAAACGATCATGTCAAACCGGCCCTTTGGCCGCGCCATGATCAGCCAGAACACCGCAAATATGGCCCACCAGTGCAAGTTGCACACCGTACCGAGCGGCTCAACACCAGCCAGTGGAAGCAGCGCCGGCACCAGCACCAAACCGAACCGTGCCGACCACATTGTCAATGTCCAACGCGAACAGTAATAGGCAAGCCCGCAAACCAGGCCCACCACGACGCACGCCGCTGCCGTGGTCAACAAAGCCCAATACTTCACCGGCATCAGCTGCACGATCAACTGTGTGACTCTGGGAATGAGGTTCACATATCCGGCATAGGGTGTCACGATGAGCCACGGACTGGGCCGATGCAGCCAATCACCAGTGAAGACGGAACCGTCTTCCTCCCAAAGCGTGTCCCGCTCCTGGCTGCCCATCCGCAACCAACAGATGAGCGTGGCGAGCACGAACATGCCAGCCGCGCCGATCCAGGGGTGGCACTCCAGATAGGCCTTCACGCGGACGAACAGGGCATTTCGATCTCGGCCGCCCGTCTTTGAACTCGGCGGCAGGCACGCCTCCGCCGGGGCGCCGTCATCGGTTGCAAGGCTAGCCACTCGCGGTACTTTAGCGAAAACGGGTACCCGATGCAACGCCGTCGGCTTCGGGCGCTCGCCCGTCCCCGCGATGTAGGCTTGCGGGCGTGGAAGATCAGCTGATTTCACCCAACCGGTCGGTTGGCGTGCTAGGCGCCAGTGCGTGGGCGGCTGTCGTGACCATTGTGGTGACGGTGGTTGCGGCGCGTTCGATTGAGGCTTCCGCCTACACCCACTTCCTGGTCTATTGGTCGGTGTTGTTCGGCTGCTTCCAGATACTCACCGGCTTGCAGAACGAGGCTGTGCGGGCCGTCAGTGTGGCCACTTCGACGGCTGACGGGCAAAGTGAACGTCCCCTGGCCCGCGTGCTCGCCATGACGTTGATTCTCGCGGGCGGAGTGGCCGTGGTGGTCATGGCACTGGCGCCCTGGTGGGGGCATCGGCTCGGCGTCGGCGTTGTTGTGGTGCTGGTGAGCGCCGTGGCCGTGGTGGCCTATGGGTGCCATCTAACTTTGGGCGGCATACTGGCCGGCCGACGCCAATGGGGCACCATGGCGGCCCTCAGCGCCGCCGAGCCGACAGTTCGCATCGTCCTCATCATCGCGGTGGCGTTCTTGGCGCCGAGTCTTACGTCGCTGCAGTTGGCGGCGGCCCTTCCCGCCCTGACCTGGCTGCTGTTCGTCCTGGTGGTGCCACGCGGGCGCAGCGCCGCGCTGGCCCGGGCCGACATCCACCTGAAACCGCTGTTGGCCAATGGCGCCTGGGCCATGCTGGCCGCCGCCGCCAGTGCCGTCCTGGTCAACGGTTTTCCGGCCATTGTGCAAGCGGCCCTGGGCGGCAACACGCCAGACATGGCCAGCCTGCTGCTGGGCGTCCAGTTGACCAGGGCGCCCTTGATGATGCCGCTGGCGGCCTTCCAGGGCGTCGCCATCGCGGGTTTCGTTGCCAGCCGGGGTGGCCGTCTTCAAGCTCTGGTGAAACCCTTCGCGGCGGTGGTGGGGCTCAGTGCGCTGCTGGCAGTGGCGGCGGCGCTGCTGGGCCCCTGGATCATGCGACTGCTGTACGGCGCACAATATGTGCTGTCACGTCCGGTGCTGGGCGGGCTGACTTTCGCCGCGGCCTCCATCGCACTGTTGACGCTGGCGGGCAGCGCCACAATCGCGATCGGTGAGCACAAGGCGTTTCTGGCCGGCTGGCTGGTGGGCGCTGCGGCCACCGTCGGCTTGTTGTTCGCGCTACCGCTGGCGGGCGCCGGACGCGTGATCGCAGCCGTCCTGGTGGGCCCGTTGGTGGGGGTGGTCGTCCACCTG
Source organism: Propionibacteriaceae bacterium (assembly GCA_009778875.1). Classification (GTDB taxonomy): domain Bacteria; phylum Actinomycetota; class Actinomycetes; order Propionibacteriales; family Propionibacteriaceae; genus WRGV01. The sequence continues at coordinate 21,227 of WRFI01000005.1, forward strand.
CTGGCTATTCGCAGACACGATCACCAAAGCGATCCAACTCACGAGCAGATCACACAGCGCTGACCAATAGCCAGGGGTTCACTCACTGCGCCACCGTTTCGGCGCGCGCGGCACGGTCGCGGGCGCGGATCGCCAGAAGGTGAACGACGACGCCGAACAGCGGGCCGATTTGCACTGCGGCAATCACCCGCTCGACCCCCGCCTGCGGCAAGACGAACAGCAGTATCACCGTCGCCGCCGCGCCGACAATCCACCCAGCCAGGTAACCTCGATGCTCGCCGATGGCGATGGTGGCCGCTCCGCACACCGTCAGCAGCGCCAGCGACACCGCCGCAAACGCCAGCCTGCCCAACACGAGCGAAGACAACAGGTACTGGGGGCCGAACAGCAAACGCATCAGCCAGGGCCCGATCAGCCCGACCAGAACGGCCAGGCCTGCCCCGATGCCGATCACCGCGAGCAGTGGCTTCAGAAGAGCCCGCAGGCGGCCCGTCCGTTGCGTCACGAAGCCAGCGATCACCACCCCCTGGAAGGCCACCAGTGGCATCATCAGTGGCGCGCGTGTTATTTGAATGCCCAGCAGGATACTGGCCAAGTCCGGGGTGTCGCCACCCAGCGCCACCCGCACGATGGCAGGGAACCCGTTGACCAGCACTGCGGTGGCCACGGCCGCCAGCATCGCCCACCCGCCGTTGGCCACCAGCCGTTTTAGCCCCACGTCGCCGTGCGCGAGCACCGCTCCCCGTGCGCGCGGCACCACTGCCGCAAACACCAGCCAAGTGAGCGCCGCGAGCGCCGCCGCCAGTTCCATCGGCACCAACCCGGGCAAGAGCAGCGCCACCGCCACCAAGAAGACAATCCGAACGGTCGCCTCGGTGGCGCTCAATGCCGCCATCGTGCCCCATTGGTGGCGTCCGGCCAGTACCCCGACCAGCGTCAGGTGGCACCCGTAGCTGAGCACGACCACCGCGCTGACGACGAGCACCAGAACGCCAACCCCCAGCCGCGTGGCCCAAACAGGCCCGAGCAACAACACGGCCAAGGCCACTCCGCCGGCCAACACCAGCGTCATCGCAAACACGCGGCCCGTCGATCGCGTGGACGAGTCAACATGCTCGAATTCTGCCGCGCCGACCGCCCGCGTCGCTTCGTTCTGCAGGCCGCCCAACACCTGGAAACAGCCGAACAGCACCGACCAGTACACGAGAAACTGGGTGTAGTCCGCGGTCGTCAGCACCCGCGAGGCGATGATCGTCACCGCGAACGCCGACAAGGCCGCCCACCCGCTGGCCGCCAGCACGCTGACAGACCGGCTGGTTGTGATCAGTTTGTCGTCGGCGACGTCTGTCATCACCGATGCCCGCCGACTGCGGCGCGGCGACGCACCAGGAACAGAACCATGGCCAGCAACGCAAAGCCCACGCTGCCGATGAGCCACACCGCGTTGGGCGAAGGAATGCCCGCTCGCCACCATTCGATCTGCTTGTTCAGGTCGAGTTCGGGGCCGTCGGTCCCAACGACGTAGCGCCGTATCAGCTCGTGCAGCGCCCAGGATTGGGCCAGCACAAGAAAGACGTAGGAGATCACCGTTTGGGTCAGCGACAGGGCCGGCGCGCCATCGCGCTTGCGGCGGCTGAGCACCACCCCCGCCAAGATCAGGGCGGGCGGCACTAGGTACCGCTGCTGCACTCCTTGGCCGACCTCGTAACTGCTCATTTGCAGTGCGAACAGTGGCACCGCGATGAGCACGAAGGACACGCCACCTGCCGCCAGCGTCTTCGTCCAAGACATTCGCCTCAGCCCGCCGAACAACAGACCGCCGGCCACCATCAAGCTCAGCACCGTCGTCATCGGCTTCATCGGCACGTCCAGCCAACCGAGCTGCCCGGCGCCGAATCCGCTGATCAGCTGCGGCAGGGCCGTGATGTTGTACAGCAACAAACGCAGGTCACCGGCACTGTTGCCATCCATGCCAACCAGCCCGGTCGTTTGCGATCCACTGAAAGTGCCAATGATGCCGACAACCGTGACGGCCAGCATCGTGGCCCAGATCAGTCGGATGCCTCGCCACTTTGCCGGTCGCATGTCAGGAAGGTGCATGGCGCCAACCGCCAATACAGCCACCACGCAATAGGCGGCCGCGTCCGTTCGGGCCGCTGCGGCAAGCAGTGTGCCAGCCACCGCCACGACCGCCAGCGCGCGCCGCCGCCACCTCGCTGTACCATCGAATCTGGTCGCAAACAGCCCCGTCATCGCAAACCAGGCGGCGGGAACGCCGATGAACGCCCAGGCCGACGGGTTGATCGATGCGATGAAATAGATCACGAGCGGCACACTGAAGCCGACCATCACGTAAGCCAACAGCCGCTTCATCGACCAAGGCAATAGCCAGGCCAGAACGCCGAAGAACAGCGCCGCGATAAAGGCATTCGCCGAACGCACGAGAAGATTCATCGTGTCCAATTCCGCATAGGATCCGGTGGCGAAAATATGCATCACCCTGTAGTAGGTGCCCGGGTATCGGCCGGTGTTGACCGCCAGCGAGTCGGCTCCCGCGTCGGCTGGCACATCGTTGAGGCAGGCGGCCGAGACTTCCGACCTGAAGACGAAACAAGCCACCTGCATCACGCGCGCCGGCACCATCACCATTGGATGATTCGGGTCGCCGAAGGCGTCACCGCGACCCACAATCTGGCAGCTGGCAGAACCGGGGCTTGGGCACCAGATGCTGGTCTGATGCTGATCATCGTCAGGACCGCCGCCGGAAGGGGACGACACGATCCAGGCGAACGCCGTCAGCGCCCCGCCGAGCAGCACTATCAGCGCGAGTACAACGCCCCGCAGCGTCGGTCGGACTGCCTTCGAACTATCTTGGATCTGAACCGATTCCTCCACCGCGCTTTTCCTCACTCGACGCCCACCGGATACTGGGGCACCTTGTAGCCGGTTGCTTCCAGCTTGCTCAGGTCGAGGACGCTGTGAAGCGGACGCGGCGCGATGCCCACTTTCCCGGCGTAGTACTGATCCGTCGTCACAGGGGTGACGTCATCGGCGCTGCGGCCGTGGGCCACGAACACCGCCTTGGCGATGTCGGCCCAACTGATCGGCTGGCCGCCGTCCGTGCAGTTGTAGGTGCCGTAGGGCGCCTGCACGTCCAGCAGATGCTTGATCGCCGCCGCCAGGTTGGTGGTGTGCGTCAAACGCCCGACCTGATCCCCCACCACCGTCGGCTTGACGCCCCGATCAGCCAGCTGCCCCATCGTCTTGATGAAGTTCTTGCCGTCGCCGACCACCCAGCTCGTGCGCAGCAGATAGTGACGCGGCGCTACTGAAACCGCCAGATCGCCGGCCGCCTTCGACTGGCCGTAGACGCTCAGCGGCGCCATTGCGTCGTCCTCGACCCACTGCTCGTGGGTGCCGTCGAAGACGTAATCGGTGGAAATGTGTACCAACACCTGGCGGTGCTCGACGGACAGCTGGGCCAGCAGCGCCGGCACGGCGGCGTTCGCCTTCCAAGCCCCGATCCGCCCCTCCGGCGTCTCGGCACCGTCGACGTTCGTCCAACCCGCCGCATTGATCACCACGCCGTACTCATGCCACGGGAACGCCGCCACCTGCGCCGGGTCTGTCAGATCCAGCGTGTCGATGTCGAACCGCCCGGCATCGGGCAACAGCGCGCTCAACGCCCGTCCTAACTGGCCATTCGCCCCCAAAATCAGGGTCTTGCGCGGCAGCACGGCTTTCGCCTCGGCCAGCCGCGGGTGCGCCTTGTCTTTGTCCGAAATCACCGCCTCGCCAAGCGGAATCGGCCAAGGTATGTTCACAGTCTCGTCAGCCAGGTTCACATAGGCATATGAATCGAGGCTGTCAGCGCTCCAATGGTCATTCACCAAATAGGAATACGCGACATTGCTCTCCAGCGTCTGGTAGGCATTTGCCACCCCGCGCGGCACAAACACTGCTATCGACTCGTCCACAATGATTGTGAACACCGTGCCATAACTCGGCCCTTCCCGCAGATCGACCCAGGCCCCGAAATAGCGGCCCCGCGCCGAGGAAACCATCTTGTCCCACGGCTCGGCGTGGATGCCGCGCGTCGTGCCGCGCTCGGCGTTGAACGACATGTTGTTTTGCACCGGCTCGAAATCCGGCAGACCCAGCCCCACCATCTTGGCGCGCTGCCAGTTCTCCTTAAACCAGCCCCGGCTGTCGCCGTGGACCTCCAGATGGATCACCAGCAGGCCGGGAATCGGCGTGACTTCAATGCTCAATGCCATGTGTCACTGTCCTTGCTTGCTGTATTTGGTCTCGGTGGCTTCCTTCTGCGGGCGCCACCACGCCTCGTTGTTCCGATACCATTCGATGGTGTCGGCCAGGCCGTCACGGAAGCTGGTGAATTGCGGCGCCCAACCGGTTTCTGCCCGAAGCTTCGACGAGTCGATTGCGTAGCGCATATCGTGGCCGGGACGATCATTGACATGCTTGTAATCGTTGGTCGCATAACCCATCAATTCCAGAATCATCTCGACGACGTGCTTATTGTTCATTTCGCCGTCCGCGCCGATCAGATACGTCTCGCCAATCCGTCCCTTATCAATGATCGCCCAAACCGCCCGGTTGTGATCCAGCACGTGAATCCAGTCGCGCACGTTTTCGCCCGCGCCGTAAAGCTTCGGATGCACCCCGTCAATCAGATTGGTGATCTGGCGCGGAATGAACTTTTCGACGTGCTGATACGGACCGTAATTGTTGGAGCAGTTCGAAATGGTGGCCTCGACGCCGAAAGACCGAACCCAGGCACGCACCAACAAATCGCTGCCAGCCTTGCTGGACGAATAGGGGCTCGACGGGTTGTACGGCGTGGTTGGCGTAAACCGGGACGGGTCATCCAGCTCAAGATCGCCATAAACCTCGTCGGTGCTGATGTGGTGATACCGCACGTGATGGCGCCGCACCGCCTCAAGCAAAGTGAATGTGCCAACCAGGTTCGTCTGGATAAAGGGGGACGGATCGAGCAGCGAATTGTCGTTGTGCGATTCGGCGGCAAAATGCACCACGAGGTCGGCGTCGGCCACCAACGGGTCGACGACCTCGGCGTCAGCCACGTCGCCCTGGACGAAAACGATCTGGTCGCGCACATCGTCAAGGGAGGCCGGGTTGCCAGCGTAGGTCAGCTTGTCGAGCACGGTGACCTGCGTGCCGGGACGCTCGCTCAGTGTCTGGTGGACGAAGTTCGCGCCGATGAATCCAGCACCGCCTGTGACAAGCACCTTCATGCAGCAACCTTTCCCAAGTACCCCTCAAGCGTACCCGACAACGAAACCAGTGTCATGCCAGCGCGGCGATAGGGCGAGCACCCTTCAGCTTTCCAGCAACTGCCGCAGATAGGCCCCGTAGCCCGACTTGGCGAGCGAGTCGGCCCGGGCGGCCAGCGCCTCGCTGCTCAGGAAACCTCGGCGCCAAGCCGCTTCCTCCGGGCAGCCCACCTGAAGCCCTTGGCGGGCCTGGATGGTGCGGACGAAGTCGCTGGCGTCGTTCAGCGAGTCGAATGTGCCCGTGTCAAGCCAGGCGACGCCCCGCGGCAGCACCTCAACGGCAAGCCGCCCCTGCCGCAGATACTCCCGGTTGACGTCGGTGATCTCGTACTCCCCCCGGGCGGACGGCTTGAGATCCCGCGCGATGGCCACCACGTCGTTGTCGTAGAAATACAGCCCCGGCACCGCGTAGTGCGACTTCGGCTGGGCGGGCTTTTCCTCCAGCGAGACGGCCTTTTCGTGCGGCCCGATCTCGACGACGCCGTAGGCCTGCGGGTCGCTGACCCAATAGGCGAAGACAGCCGCCCCGTCCAGGCCGCGGAACCGCGTCAGCGTGTGCCCGAGGCCTTGGCCGTAGAAGATATTGTCGCCCAACACCAGCGCCGACTCGTCACCACCGATGAAGTCGGCACCGATCGTGAACGCCTGCGCCAAGCCCTTCGGCTCCGGCTGCGTCGCGTACGTTATGGCGATGCCGAACTGGCTGCCGTCCCCCAGCAGACGGTGGAAGTTGGGCGCGTCGTCTGGCGTCGTGATGATGAGGACGTCTTGGATGCCCGCCCAGATCAACGTCGCCAGCGGGTAGTAGACCATCGGCTTGTCGTACACCGGCACCAACTGTTTGCTGGTCGCCATCGTGATCGGGTGCAACCGTGTGCCCGAGCCGCCCGCCAGAATGATTCCGTGCATGACGACTATTCTGCCAGATTTCTCAATTCTGCCCGCCTCGCCGAAGCAGACGCATCCAGAGGCGGTAGGCGAACTGGCGGAGCCCCGTTGGCATCAAGCGGTACAGGGCGCCCCGGATGAGCCGATTGCGCAGGTACTGCCGACGGGTCACAAAACCCATGGCCAGGAACTCGCGCTGCAACTGAGCCTCCGAGCGCGCCATGTCGCGACCGCCGCGACGCGCATAGGCACCACTGCCCACCCGGTAGTGAACCAAAACCTCCGGCGAGTTGCCCAGCTTGGCCCCGTGCATGATCATGCGGGCCCACAGCAGATAATCCTCCATGCGGGGCAAGGCGGGGTACCCGCCCTCCCGCAGGACCGCGGCACGGCGGAAGACCACGCTCGGGTGGTACAGCGGGCAAGACAGCCGTGCCCGCTTTGCCAGCACGCCCGGTGTGGCGTAAACAGGCCGGACGGTTTGGGGCTGGCTGGGGTCATCGGTGAACTCGGCGATGGCGCTGCCGACGACATCCAAACCACCTTCGAGCATGGGAATCTGCACGGCAAAGCGCTGTGGCAGGCTGATGTCGTCGGCGTCTACCCGGGCCACCAGCGGTGTCGTCACGTGCTGCAGGCCGACGTTCAGCGCATTGGCCAAGCCCGTGTGCTGGGGCAGGCGGATCACCGTCACACCCTTGGTGGTGCTTATCTCGTCCACCCAACGATTGATGTCGCTGCCCACCGGGCCGTCCACCACAATCATCACATGGGACGGCGCCAGCTGCTGCTCGACGGTCGCGGAACGGAAAGCCGCCCGCACGAACCGGGCGTTGTCGCCGTGATAGACGGGCATCAACACGGTGAACTGCGAGGTGCTCACGACGCCACCTCCGGCCAAACCTTGCTCATCCGCAACCCGTCGAAGAAGCCATGAAAGAAACTGCCCAGACGACGCAAACGCTGGTCGGGCTGGAAGACGATCTTGATCGCGAAAGCCGCGGGCTGTCGCACCGTCGCGAAGAACACCGGGTGCGGCACGTAAAGCTTCCCGAAACGGCGGCAAACGTACACCAGGTTGCGCTGCTGGTAATAGATGCGCGCCGCATCGTAATGGTGATACCGGACGGTGCGCCACAAGACGCGGCGTTTGATGCTGGTTTGGCCGTAGCGCTGGTTCAGCACTGCCTTGTTGGCGAGGACGATGCGGTAGCCCCGCTCGATTCCGCGCAGACTGATGTCGTTGTCGATTTGGTCGACGAATAACCTGTTGTCAAACCCGCCCAAGGCCTTGATCGCCGCCACCCGCGTCAAAGCCCCGGATGTGATGCAACGGTGTATGTCCTCAAAATCCTGGGTTGGCAACGCCGCTGGCGGGTCCTTTCCGATGAAACCCCGATCGATCACTCTCGGCGCCACCATCATCACGCCGTCCGCAACACCCGGCAGCATTTCCGCCACCATGTCGGGGTCACAGATGCTGTCCTGGTCAAGCGTGACCACCCATTCGAAACCGAGCGCCCCGGCCGTATCGACCACCTGATTCAGGGCCTTTGCCAAACCCTGGTTGAGGCTGTTCACAACCCAGTGAATAGGCAAACCGACCAACGCCGCCTGAACGCCGTCGAGGTTGCTTGACCCGTTGTCGACGGCAATGATCGTGCCCACCTGGGGATTGATTGCCTCAAGGTTTTGCTTCAGCAGATCAATCTCCGGATTGTAAAGCACAACCCCGGCGCAAATGGCCCCAGTGACCGACTGGAGGTCATCGACGGGATCGGTCATTGCGCTTCTTCACCAGGGCTTTCTTTGGGTTGATTGACCAGCCTAGCACGCCTCGGCCAGCGGACCGTCCGCCATCGCCAACGCCGAGGCGATGGCCATGTGCATATCAAGATACTGGTATGTGCCCAGGCGTCCCCCGAAGAACACCTGCTTGGCCCGCTCGGCCTGGACCTCAACTCGGTAGCCTTCGATACGCTCGCGGTCGGCGGGCGAATTCACCGGGTAATAAGGCTCATCGTCGCGGCAGGCGAAGTGGCTGAACTCCCGCGCGATCACCGTCGCGTCCGGGGTGTAGTTGCGTTCCGGATGAAAGTGACGAAACTCGATGATCCGCGTGAACGGCACATCCAGGTCCGAATAGTTCATCACCGGCGTGCCCTGAAAATCTTTCGTCGACAATGTCTCGTAGGCAAAGGCCACAGTCCGCCAGCCCAATTCGCCTTTCGCGCACCCGAAATAACGGTCGACCGGTCCGGTGTAGACAACCGGCACCTGGCCCACCACCGCCGACTTTGACAGCGGACCGTCCCCGAAGAAATCCTCACCCAAATGAACCTCGATGCGCTCGTCGTCGGCCATTCGCTCAAGCCAGGCCCCGTATCCGTCCACCGGCAAACCCTCATACTTGTCGTTGAAGTACCGGTTGTCGTACGTGTACCGAACCGGCAGCCGTGACACCAGCGACGCCGGCAAGTCCTCCGGTGCCGTCTGCCACTGCTTGGCCGTGTAATTCATGAAGAATGCCTCGTAGAGGGGGCGACCAAGCAACGATATGCCCTTCTCGACGAAATTCGTCGGCTCCTTGTCAGCGAACTCCCCCGCCTGGGACGCGATCAGCGCCCGCGCCGCGTCCGGACCCATCGTCGCACCAAAAAACTGGTTGATCGTGCCCAGATTAACAGGCAGCGGAAATACCTCGCCGCGATGCACGGCATACACCTTGTGCACGTAATCGGTGAATGACGTGAATTGATTCACATAGCTCCACACCCGCTCGTCTGAGGTGTGAAACAAATGCGCCCCGTAGCGGTGGATTTCAATACCGGTGGCCTCGTCCAGCGACGAATACGCATTCCCCCCGACATGGTCACGCTTTTCGACAATCGCCACCCTGAGCCCCTGCCCGCGGGCCAGCCGATCAGCCACCGTCAGACCAAATAACCCAGCACCAACCACAACAACATCAACCGACGACATCGCCTCTCCTAAGCTCTCTCCTAAGCCTGCATTGCACAGCTACTCGCACAGTTATCTTAGTGCGGGCAGGCAAACCGTCAGTGGATAAGCGACGTCGGGTCGAAAACCCCTCCCTGGGGGTTGAGAGCCTGGAAATGCACGTGGCAGCCCGTCGACAGCCCGGTGCTGCCGACATACCCGATGAGGTCGCCCTGCTTGACCTGCTGGCCGACGGTCACGATGATGCTGCTCTGGTGGCCGTAGCCGGTGCTGAGCGTGCCGTGACTGATCTCGGTGTAGTTGCCCAGGCCGCTGTTCCAGCCCACATAGGTGACAACCCCGTCCGCCGACGCGACGATCGGCGTGCCACAGGGCACAGCCAGGTCGACTCCGGAATGGAACTCGGGGTACGGGTATGTGCGCCACCCGAAACCGGATGTGATTGTGAAGCCCTTGACCGGGTAGATGAACTGCCCGTCGTCGACCGCGACCGGCGTGCCAGCCATGCTGTACTGCGACCAGTCCATGACCGTCAGGCCTGGGCGGCCCTGGGCCTGCGCGGCTTCCGCCGCGGCGCCGGCCGCAGCGGCTGCCTTCTCGGCGGCCACCTTGGCGGCGGCGGCCTTGACCTGACGATCGGTCGCCAGCGCGTCAGCGGCGTCAGCCGAGGCGGGCGTCAAAGTAGACGTGTCGTCGGTGGCTAGCGGCGTGATCGGGTCAGACGGCGCCTGTGCGATGGCGGCCACCACCGGCGGGGTGGTCTGGCCGCTTGACGAGGGCACAACAAAAACGAGGCCGGCAATGGCCGCGACGGCCACCACCGGCATCAGTGCTGCCGCCACCCGAATCCGGCGTTCGCGTGGCCGCGAGGCGTGCTTCGTGCGGATGATGGTCGTCACAACTGGCGAGGCGAAGCTGCGCAGGCTTGGACGAATGGTTGTCGTGTCGTCTGTCAGCAGGCGCCGGGCCGCGATGCGCCGCGGCGGCGCAGGAGGGGTCGCGGGGTCATCGCCAATGAAGCCACGGGCCGCTGGCTTTGATGGGCGATAGATGGCTTGTGCGGAATCAACCTCAATGGTTTCACCGTCAGTTAAGCCTCTTCGAGCCATAGCTGAGTCAAGTACCTTCCGGGAGAGAGAAGACGGATACTGAGAAAAGCTTATGATGGTTTACGCGTGGATGCAAGCTATTTCTGAGAAATTCTCAGGGTTCGACAGGGGGCAGCACCGCGCGGCAACGCCGCAAGCCCGGCGATCATTCTCGCCAAATGCGCTCCCACAAGCAAGTCTATGATTGGTAACAACGGGACAGGCCGGTCCGACAGCCCGAAAAAATTGGGACGGGGTGACGGCCCTCATCCGTCGCCCCGCGCCAACCTCCCGACCCCCTGAGTGGCCGCGCCAGGAGCACCTGCCCTTTTGATCCTCCTACGCTGGCCTTCTCCGTTTCCTCTCATTAGTGAAGACGGTAGCGAAAGGCGTTTCATAACACCCCGGAGGTATTTTTTCAAACATTTTTTTCAAACAATGTGCCCAGCTGTCGGCGTGGGCATCGTCATGCCACGGGTTTGAAGGCATCTTTCAGGTACCTGCACACGCTCAGAAGACCACCCCGGCGTTTCGCACCACACATTCTCTCGTCAGGAAGCGGTGTTCTTTGTGTTGTAGGCTTCGGCCCCGGCCAGAAGCTTCATCATCGCCGGTCCGTCCATGTCCGACCACGTCACGAAGTAACTCGGCTTCGTCAAGAGAGTCGCCAGGCGTTGCGGGGGCTGCGCTTGTTTGCCTGGGTGGGGTGAACTAATCCCGCGCTCTCCAGGGCTTTCACATAGGCCCTGACCGTCACCACTTGCAGTCCGGTTTCGGTTGATAGTTCCATTGTCGTTTTCGGTCCGGATTCCAGCAAACCCAGAATCCGCCGTTTACTGTCGGAGAGCTTCTGGGAACTGCCGGCCGGGAATACTCGCTGGAACGATGTGCTGTTTCGCAAGGTCACCCTGAACTCAGCGATGCGGCTGTCCAACTCCGGCTGGGTCATACCTTCCTGGCGAATCATCGCGGACACGGCCAGCAGACCGGTCCCCCGGTTCTCGCAGACGGTCCGGGTGGTGCCGGGGTAGGTCACGTCTTCGAGCAGCTTTGCCAGTGCGGCGTTTCGTGACGACGACACGGCCTCGTGGAGCAGTGCGGACGGCGGGAAGTCTCCGTAGAGGCCGCCGGGGCTGATGACCTCGAGTCGGTCGGGATACAGCTCGACCCTGACCTGGGTGCCGTGGGTGAGTGGATAGTAGTCGCGGTGCATGAGTGCGTTGCCGAGCAGTTCTCGCACGACCTCTTCCGGGTATTCCCAGTGGTCTTGCCGTCCGGCCCCACGAATCACGCCTCGGCGTGTCATGTTGCGGCGCACTGCGGCCAGCGTCTGGGTGATGATGAGCGGGATCGGGCCATCCAGGGAAGCGTTGTCGAGGAACCGGGTTCCGTCCGACATCGGGACGCCTGCCTCCGGTGTCGGGAAAGCTGCGAAAGTGATGTCGAGTTGCGGGAAGAACTGTTGTGGGTAGCGTCCCAGAGCCAGCAATCCGGCCAGCGTCACTTTGTCTTGCTTGCGGTCACGGTCAAGAACTTGCACGAAGCGGAGAGCCTCGGCGTCGCTCGCCTTCGAAAATACCGCACCCCTGGTGTCCCGCAGGCGACTGACCAGAGCGGTCACCAAGTCGAGGTCGAGATCGTCAAGAGTGGCACCATCGACAACCTGGAGATCGTCCCGTGGCTGGCCACGCCCGGCGAACAACGCGTGGACCTCGTAGGAGGTCATATGCCGGTCGCCATCGTGGCCGCGCAGGTATGAGCCGTGCTCCAGTCCTTGGGTCTTGACGTGGTAGGGAAGCTTCAGCCTGTCGCCAGGTGGAACGGTGGCAGCCACAATGGGATGCCCGTCCACTTGGACGATATCGATTTCGGCCTGGACTGCGGGTTCCAGGTTATCGCGGCAAACGCCCGCCAACCCGACTGCCACCGACTTGGCGTTCATCGACACCGGGATGAATCGTCCAGCCCGAGAATGATCAGACCACCACCGCCGTTGGCGAACGCGGAGATGGTCTCCGGCAATGACTTCGGCAGACCGCCAACGGCCTTCTTGACCTCAACGTCAGCCAGGTCAGTGCCTGCCGCCCGCAGTCGAGGGATCGCTTCGTCCACACGACCCTGAAGACCCATTTTTCCTCCGCCCAGTACTCTACGAAAACACTCTACACTCTAATAGAGAGCAAAAGAGTGTTGAGTAGAGTGTTTCATTGCATTGTTCAGAGCTTCCAGACGGCGGCATCGAAGAGGTACTGTTCACGCCACAGCAGGTTTGCCTGGATCGGCAGGCGCGCTCGCAGGCCCAGTCAGGTGCGTCGCACCTTGTCACGCTGCTGGTGCCTTGTTCCCACCACTTACAGGCCACACACGGAACGTCAGTGCTGTCGTCCTTGAATGACCCGCTTGATGAGCAGTGGCGCACCTGGAGCTTTGCCCAAAACCGGAGTACACCTCTTGAAGATCATCAGATCTAAGGTACATGCAACTCGAAAACTCCCCATCAAACCGTATCTGACAAGGAGTTTTATCGTGCGCGAGAGAGGAGTTGAACCTCCACGCCCTTATCGGGCACTGGCACCTGAAGCCAGCGCGTCTGCCATTCCGCCACTCGCGCAAATCGCCGAAGGCCACACCAGCGGACTCCGACAGCCCAATGAGATTACCACGACGAAGAACATTGCACAAAGGCGGGAAGACCACTCGACAAAACTCCCCTCTGAATACAGGCGATCATGAGCTCCAGGCAATTGAGCCGAACGCAGGCGTGCTTGCACGCATGCTGAGGCGATTGCAGCCTGTTGACGAGTTAGCGAGGAACACTGTGCGACCCTACCAGGCACCCTGGCGGCGCTCTCTTCGCCCAACAGGCGTCCAGCCTGCCTGTCTTCGCATCGCCGCCTGGCCATCGCACTCCACGAGACGAGGTTGGGCGGGGAAACCTCCTAGGCGAGGCTGTTTGCGGGCAGGTTCGGCCGGGTTACCTCCCCAAGGGCGCCTGCCCGGGACAGCCACCCCCTGTGTTGACGGCCGGTTCCAGGGCCCCCCTGCTGCCGCGTCCCCCCCCAGGGGGACTTGCCGCCGAACACCCCTACCGCACCACGGTTAGTGGCCGGGATTCCCCCATCGGCTGGCAGCACCAGCCAACCGCCGCCACGCCCAGGGTATCTTCCACACCTGGCAGCATGGACCCCAAGCAGGCAGGCAGGCGACAGCATTTTTGAAAACCCCCACTTTCCGTGCGGTCAGGCAGTTTGGGAAACTGCGTTCCCCCTTTGGCAGCAGCAACAAGCCTAACTGCCACCGACACCCCCACCAGTTCGCCGACACAGGTGCGGTAGGCAGTTTGGGAAACACGAAAAGCAAGGTTCCCCGGCAAACAGTCACACCAACGCCACCACCAGCCGGGTCCGGCAGGGGGACGTTCGGTCCATCGCGGCGCAGCCACGATGGGTTTGGGCGGACAACAAACCCAGCCACAACCAGACAACACCGCCCCAAACCCCGCCAACTGTCGGACAACCGGGTGCCCGCGAGCTAACCCCGCAAACCTCCCCTGTTTTGGACCCCGACCCCGACGGTTGCCGGACTTACCTACATGAAAACAGTGCCAAACCCGTGC
>WRFI01000006.1 GCA_009778875.1 Propionibacteriaceae bacterium
CCACTGACGGGTGCCCCAGCCGGTGTCGTCCAGCTCTTCGCCATGGACGGCGTCGCGGGGGCGGGCGGCTGCCAGGCTGCGCCGGATGGCCTGCTCGGCTTCGCGGTCGGCCTGGGTGACGATCGTGTGGTCGGCCTTCAGCGACCACTCCAGGTCGCTCGCGCCGACATGGCTCATCGTGATTGAGTCGGCGTTGTCGGCCAACAGATGTGCCAGCCGCAGGTCGTCGGTAAAGTCAGCCATGTGGCCAGAATAGCGCTTCAACCGGGGTAGGGTGGGGACGCACGCCGGGATTCAGGTTTCAATCAGCCCCAATCGGGACGGGTCAGCACGGTCAGAATGCGGCGCAGGGACGCCAGGCGGGCTGAGCTCAGGCGACCGTCGGCGACGGCCGAATCAAGTGCGCACTCGAGCGAGTCGCCCAGATGCGGGCAGCCCCGGGGGCAGTCGGCGACGATTTCCGCCACGTCCCCCAGGGCGGTCACGACCTGGTCGGGCGTGACACCGGCCAGCCCGAAGCTGCGCACCCCCGGCGTGTCGATGACCCAAGACTGCTCGTCCAACGCTAGCGCGACGGCCGTGGTCGAGGTATGTCGCCCCTTTCCTGTCACGTCGTTGACCTGGCCGATCGACCGACCGGCCCCCGGTATCAGCGCGTTGATCAGCGTCGACTTGCCGACCCCCGAGTGGCCGACCAGAACGGTGGTGTGGCCTTCCAGCAGGTGCCGAAGATCTTCAAGCTTTGCCCCACGACGGGTGGCCAGCACCGTAACGCCGAGGTCCTGGTAGGCGGTGACGATGTCGTCGGGGCTGGCCAGATCCGTCTTCGTCACCACGATCAGCGGACGCACACCCGCCACAGAGGCGGCGACGATCAGGCGGTCGATCATGCCGATGCGGGGCGGCGGGTCGGCCGCCGCCGTGACGATCAACAACTGGTCGGTGTTGGCCACCAGCGGGCGCTCCGTCGGGTCATCATCGTCGGCACTGCGCCGCAGCAGCGTGCGGCGGGGCAGCACCTCGACAATGCGGGACAGCGCGTCGGGTGCCCCGCTGGTGTCACCCATCAGGCGCACCTCGTCGCCGACGACCACCGACTTCCGCCCCAGGGGACGGGCCTTGATGGCCCTCACTCGCAAAGGTCCGACGGCGACGTCAAATCGCCCGCGATCGACTCCCAGCACCCGTCCGACCGGTGCCGCCGCATAGTTCGGCCGGGTCTTGGTCCGTGGCTTGGAGTAGCCGCTGGCGCGGTCGAAATCGTCGAAATCGTCGTCTTCGACGCCGCCCGCCCGGGCCCCCAAGACTCGCGGGCTCATGCCAGCGACTCCCAGCGCTCAATGAAATCGGGCATGGTTTTGGCGACCGCCTCGGCGCGGGACACCTGGACCCCCGGCGTCACCAGCCCCAGCAACGCGCCCAGGTGCACCATGCGGTGATCGTCGGCGGAATCGACGATTCCGCCGTGGCGGGCCCCGCCACCGGTGATCGCCAGCCCGTCGTCCTCCACCACCGACGGCACGCCCACCGCCGCCAGCGCGTCGTGGATGGCGACCAATCGGTCGGTTTCGTGCCCCCGGATGTGGCCGATGCCGGTCAATCGGCTGGTGCCCTTGGCGACGGCCGCCAGCGCCGCGACGACCGGCGTCAGCTCGCTGGCCGCCGACAGGTCAACGTAGCAGGCCGTCAGCGGCCCGTTCGATCCAGCCGACATCGCCTCGCCATCCCGCCGCGTCCACCCGCCGAATTGCTCGATGACGCCGAGTATCAGGGCGCCCGGCTGGGTCGTCTCCAACGGCCAATGCTCCACGCTGGCGCACCCGCCCGTCAGGACGCCGGCCAGCAGGAAGGCGGCGGCATTGGTCAGGTCAGGGTCGACCACCGCGTCCACCGCTCGCAATGCCCCGGGTGTCACAACCCAATGGTCGGGCTCGGGCTCGTCCACCTGCACCCCGTGCGCCGCCAGCATGGCGATCGTCATGTCGATGTGGGGGCGCGACGGCAGGGCCGCACCCTGGTGGCGCAGATCAAGCCCGTGGGGGAACCGGGCGCCCGCCAGCAGCAGCCCGGAGACGAACTGGCTGGACTGGCTGGCGTCGATCGTGACGGGTCCGTGCGTCCATACCGCCGGTGGCGTCAAGGTGAGCGGCAGGTGGTCGGCTGTGATGCCTGCGCCAAGCGCTTGCAGCGCCGACAGCAGAGGAGTGAGGGGACGTTCGCTGGCCCGGGCATCGCCATGGAACCGTGTGGGCCCGTCAGCCAGCATGGCCACCGGTGGGATGAATCGCATGACGGTGCCAGCCAGGCCGCAGTCGATGTCCGCGCCGCCCCGGAACCGTTCGGGCGGGCTGACGTGCGATCCATCGATGACCGCGCCCAACCCCCGCAAAGCGTCAGCCATCAGCGATGTGTCGCGGGAGGCGGAAAGCCCGAGGACGGTGCTGGGCCGCTCACTCAGGGCGGCCAGCAGTAGCGCCCGATTGCCTTCGGACTTGGACCCGGGCACGACAACCACGCCGTCCACGGGCCCGTTGGCGGGCGGCGTGGGCCAAAGCCGGTTCATCACGCTCATGGCATATGTCTACAGCTAAAGCGGGCCGAATGCCAACTGATGCCGGAATGAAACCACCGCCTGGTCTGGTTGAAGGATTTGTGACCTCTCTTCCACAGACGCGATCGGCCAGCGCTGGCGCTTGGCTGGCGTCGTGGGTATTGTCGTACTCGATGACTACCCAGATAGTGGAGGCGGAGAGCCCGCAGCAGCGCGCCGAGCGATTCGAACGCGACGCGCTGGCCTTCGTCGACCCGCTGTATGGCGCGGCGTTGCGCCTGACCCGCAACCCGGCCGACGCCGAAGACCTCGTGCAGGAGACCTACACCAAGGCATTTGCCGCCTTCCATCAGTTCAAACCGGGCACCAATCTGAAGGCCTGGCTGTACCGGATCTTGACCAACACGTTCATCAACAGCTACCGGAAGGCCCAGCGACAGCCGTCGGTGTCTGGTGACGACGTCGAGGATTGGCAGTTGGCGCGCGCCGCCGAGCACGAGTCGACGGGGTTGAAGTCGGCTGAAATGTCGGCGCTGGAGGCGATGCCGGACACGGCCGTCTCGGATGCGCTGGAGTCTTTGAGCCCAGAGTTTCGGGCCGTCGTGCTGTTGTCGGACGTTGAGGGGTTCGCCTACAAAGAGATCGCCGAGATCATGGGCACCCCGATCGGCACCGTGATGTCGCGCCTCAACCGGGCACGGGCGGCGCTTCGTGTCAAACTGGCCGATTACGCCGCCGAACGGGGCTTGGGCACTGGGAAGGACGGTTCGTAATGTCCGATCTTGATGACGGTCCGACGATGGACGAGTGCGTTTTGGCGATGGGTCAGGTGCACTCATTCCTGCACGGCGAGCTGGACGAGGAGACTTGCAACCACATCAGGCAACATCTGATGACGTGCGAGCGGTGCTTGGACGTCTACGATGTGGAGTCATTGATCACAGTGCTGATCCGGCGCTGTTCCGGCGAGGCCACGGCGTCAATCAGCTTGCGTGAACGCGTCTCGTACCTGCACGTCACTGTGGAGTGACGCACAGGCTTGTGGCGTTTGTCAGGCGTTTGGCCTCTTGCCGTGATTGGCCGCCTTCTTGCGACGTAGCCGGCGTTTGCGTCCACCCTTGCCCATGGCAACCTCCAGGATCAGGCCCGGGTGCCCGGGCAACAGCGTTCCACTTTACCAGGCTATGGTTTGCCAAGCTAAGGTTGAGTCATGTTGTCCTTGAGCCAGTTGATCGGCCAGCATAGCGGTCTTTCCTTAGCCGACGCCGAATGGTTGACCGCCTTCGTGCGCGAGTGGCACCTGTTGGCCGACACCAGTTTCTCCGATCTGTTGCTTTGGGTGCCGGGCCACGACGACAACACATTCTGGGCGGTTGCCCAGATCCGGCCCAACACAGGCCCGACCGCCTTGGACGACGACGTCGTCGGCGAGCAGATCGCCTACGACCCGGAACACCCGGTGACCACCGCCTACCTGTCGCATGACATTGTCGAAACCACCGAGCACGTGCTGGCGGCCGGGAACCCGGTCGGTATCTGGGCGGTGCCCATTATGCAGGGTGAAAGGTGCATCGGCGTGGTTGAGCGTCACACCAACCAGATGGGCATCCGGGCGCCGGGCGAGCTGGAGGACACCTATCTGGAGGTGGCGTCGGTGCTGACGGACATGCTGTGGCATGGCTTGTTCCCGCTCGAGCCGCACAGCATCGCCGGGGTCAGCCCAAAGGTGGGCGACGGTTTGATACGCACCGACGAAAGCGGGGTGGTGACCTATGCCAGCCCGAATGCCCTTTCCGCCTATCGCCGGCTGGGCCTGGTCGGCGATCTGGTGGGCGAGAACGTCGGCGCCATCACCCTGGAACTCGGCGGTGAGCCGACGGAGGAATCAAAAGGCCCGAAAGACGGTTTTGGGCGCCGCACCAGGGAGGTGACGATCGATCAGCCGCAGGCCAGTTTGCGGCTGCGCACCATACCGCTGACGGCCGAGGGGGTGCCGGTTGGCAGTTTGATGCTGTGCGTTGACACCACCGCCTTGCGGGAACGCGAACGTCAGCTGGTGACCAAGGATGCGACGATCCGCGAGATCCACCATCGGGTAAAAAACAACCTGCAGACGGTTGCGGCTTTGCTGCGCCTGCAGTCGCGGCGCATGACGGCGCCCGAGGCGAAGGCGGCACTGAAAGAGGCCGTGTCAAGGGTGCAGTCCATCGCGGTCGTCCACGAGATCTTGTCGCAGAGCTACGACGAGACGGTGCGGTTCGACGCCGTGGCCGATCAACTGCTGGCCATGGTGGGCGACATGGCCGCCACTTCCGGCACCGTCCGGTCGAGCCGCGAGGGCAGCTTCGGCCTCATACCGGCCGACGCGGCCACATCGTTGGCGCTGGCGCTGACCGAGCTGTGCCAAAACGCCGTGGAGCACGGGTTTGTGGCGTCGTCGGGGTCTCTGTTGGTTCATCCCACCCGCAAGGGCGACAAGCTGGTGTTGGAGGTGTCCAACGACGGCCAGCCATTGCCAAAGGGGTTTGCGCTCGGCGAGACCAAGTCGTTGGGATTGTCGATCGTCCGCACGCTGGTAGAGGATCTCGGCGGCACTTTCACCTTGGAAAACAACCCTGACGGCAGCGGCACGACTGCGCGCATCAAGGTCCGTTTGAATCGATGACCAGGCGGGTCACATCAGGCGGAGACGGGAGCGGGCGGCGCGGCGCTTCATCGCACGCCGCTCATCTTCGCTCATGCCCCCCCAGACGCCGTGATCTTGACCGGCATCGATGGCCCACTGAAGGCATTCTTCACGGACAGCGCATCGCCGACAGACGCGCTTGGCGTCCTCGATTTGCGCCAACGCCGGCCCGGTGTTGCCAATTGGGAAGAACAACTCCGGATCCTCGGTCAGGCAAGCCGCTTCATGGCGCCAGTCCATTACACTCCTCAGTTCAGCTAAGAGCATTACCCCAAATCAAGGATGCCACACCTGTCAAGCATTTGCGCCTGGTTTCTTAGGCAAGTTGGCGAAATACTTCGTCCAGCAGCGCGTTCGCTTGCCTGGCGCCCACTGAGGCTGACCCGACAGCCGGCGCCCCAGACGGCGGACGCCCAACGCCGGACGCTCCGGGAAGGTGGTTGGCCAGATATGGCCAAGCCCCCTGGTTGATGGGTTCTTCCTGTACCCAGACCACTTCGACCAAGCGGTGATACGGCTTCAAGGCCCCAATCAGGGCCTCCCTGGGCACAGGATGGAGCCTCTCGATGGCGATGATGGCCACCGTCGCGTCAAGTCCGCGTTTGGTTCGTTCGGCCACCAGATCCCACCGCATCTTGCCGGAGCACAACAGGACGCGACGAACACTGGCGGGGTCGGCCGCTGCGTCTGCTATGACGGGCTGCCAGGCGCCGCTGAGGAAGTCCTTGGTTGGTGAGTCGGCCAAGCGGTTGCGCAGCATCGACTTGGGTGTGACAACTATCAGCGGGTGGTGCCAGCCGACCAGCGTGTGGGTGCGCAGCAGGTGGAAATAGTTCGCCGCCGTGGACGGCTGCGCCACCGTCATGTTCGTGTCGTGGCAGGACGCCAGGTAGCGCTCGATTCGGGCGGACGAGTGGTCGGGTCCGGCGCCTTCGTAGCCGTGTGGCAGCAGAAGGACAACCCCAGACTCTTGGCCCCACTTCGTCTGCCCGGACGAGATGAACTCGTCAATGATGGTCTGCCCGCCGTTGGCAAAGTCGCCGTATTGGGCTTCCCAGCACACCAGGGCATCCGGCGCGGCCACCGAATAGCCATACTCGAAGCCCAGGGCGGCGTACTCGTTGAGGATCCCGTCAAAGATATCGAAGGGTGCCTGCTCGCCAAGGTGCTCAAGCGGCACCCAGGCGCGGTTGGTGACGCGGTCGACGATGGCGCCGAAGCGCTGCGAGAAGGTTCCCCGCCGGGTGTCCTGGCCCACCAGGCGGACGGGGTGACCGTCCATCAGCAGCGAGCCGAAGGCCAGCAGTTCCGCGCTCGCCCAGTCAACCGGGCCGTTCCGGATGGTGGCGGCGCGCCGGGTCAACTGCGGGGCCAGCCGGGGGTGGACGGTGAAGCCATCGGGTAGGGCCACATAAGCATCGGCCACGGCGTCCAGCGTCGCCTGGGTGACGGGTGAGGCGGCCTGATCGCGTTTCTTGCCCGGATATCGGGGGGCGCTGCGGTGTTCGTCCGGTCCCTCGTCGCGGACGTTGTTGAAAACCTCTTCCAGACGATCCCGGAATCGGGTGGCGGCCGCTTCGGCCTCGGCCGTCGTGATCTCGCCACGGCCGATCAGGGCGTTGGTGAAGATCGTGCGCACCGGCTTCTTCTGCTCGATCAGGTCGTACATCAGGGGTTGTGTCAGGCCCGGGTCGTCGCCCTCGTTGTGCCCCCGGCGGCGGTAGCACATCAGGTCGATGACTATGTCGCGGTGGAACCTCATCCGGTAGGCGAAAGCCAGTTCGGCGGCCCTGGCGCAGGCGTCGGGGTCGTCCCCATTGACGTGCAGCACCGGCGCCTGCACCACTTTGGCGACGTCGGTGCAGTAGACGGACGACCGGGCGTCGCTCGGTGACGTCGTGAAGCCCAACTGGTTGTTGACCACAACGTGTATGGTGCCACCGACGCTGTAGGGCTTCAGTGTGCTCATCTGGAGCGTCTCGTAGACCACGCCCTGGCCGGCAAACGAGGCGTCCCCGTGGATCAGCACCGGCAGTATTGTGGCGCCCGCCGGGTCGGTTGAGCGGTCGATCTTGGCGCGGGCAATGCCCAGCAGCACGGGGTCGACGGCCTCCAGGTGGGACGGGTTGGCGGCCACAGAGCAGCGCACGGATCGTCCCGAGGCGGCGACATAGCTGCCGTCGCTGCCCAGGTGATACGTCACGTCACCGGAGATGTCGTCCCAGGCCGGTGCCTGGTGGTCGAATTCGCGGAACACCTGGCCAACTGCTTTGCCGACGATGTTTGTCAACACGTTGAGACGGCCCCGGTGCGGCATGCCGATGCAGACCTCGTCCAGGGAGTTGTCGGCGGCCTGCTCGCAGAGCTCGGCCAGCAGCACCATGACCGATTCGGCGCCCTCCAGCGAGAAGCGCGTCTGGCCGACGTACTTGGTTTGCAGGAAGGTTTCGAAAACCTCGGCCTCGATCAATTCATTCAGGATGCGCAACTGATCTTCGGCGGGCCGCGGCGTGTGCGGCAACTCGACCCGCGAGCGCCACCAGCCGCGCTGCTCGGGATCTTGGATGTAGGTGTATTCGATGCCGATAGTGTGGCAGTACGAGTCGCGAAGCAGGTCAAGCACCTGTCGCAGCGTCAGCGTGGCGGAGCCTTGGCTGCCCAGGTCGAGCACCTGGAATTGACGGTCGAGGTCCCACAAGGTCAGGCCGTGGGCGTCCAGTTCGAGGTCGGGGTGGGTGCGTGTGCGGTATTCCAGGGGGTCGATGTCGGCCTGCAGGTGGCCGAACTGGCGGTAGGCGGCGATCAGGGAGGCCACCAGGGCGTCCCGGTTGATGCCGGGCTCGGCCGAATCGGTGGCCCAGTGCAGTGCCGGGTAGGGCACGCGCAGCGACTCGAAAATGCCGTCATAGAAGCCGTCGGCGCCCAACAGTTTGGCATGGATGCGCCCCAGGAACTCCCCGGACTGGGCACCCATGATGATGCGGTGATCGTAGGTGGACGATATGGTCATCGATTTGGAGACGCCCAGGTCGGCCAGCCGCCGCTCGGCGGTGCCACCGAACGGCGCGGGATAGTCGATCGAGCCGATTCCCAGAATGGTGCCCTGCCCGACCATCAGCCGGGGTCGGGACGCCATCGTCCCAATTGCCCCGACATTGGTGATTGAAACCGTGGCGCCCGGCCCGTCGGCTTGTGCGGTGCCCGCCTTCGCCCGTCCGACGACGTCCTCGTAGGTGCGCCAGAACTCCCCGAAAGTCATCGTTTCGCAGCCCCGGATGACCGGCACGACGAGGGTTCGTGTCGGTCCCGTGTTGAGGTCGATGGCGACCCCCAGGTTGATGGACGGATTGTGCTGGACGGCTGGGCATCCGTCCACGACGGTGAAACAATCGTTCATGACCGGAGTGGCCTTGATGGCCTGGATCAGCGCAAAGGCCACCAGGTGCGTGAAACTGACCTTGCCGCCGCGCGTGCGCCGCAAGAAATTGTTGATGGTGGCGCGCTGCTCGATGGCCAGCTTCATCGGCACGGCCCGAAATGATGTGGCCGTCGGCACTTCCAGCGATTCCATCATGTTGCCGACGGTGGCCAACCGGGCACCCCGCAGCTTCTCGAAGGTGAAAGCGGTGGGTGTCTCCGCTGGCCGGACGTCCGGCATGTCAGCCGACAGCGGCCCACCAACCGGGGGCTGATCGGCGATCACCGGGCGGTCCTGGACGGGGGTGGTGGTGCCGCTCTCGAAATAGGCGGCCCAATCTGGGCCGACGCTGCCGGGGTTGGCGTCGAATCGCCGCCGCATGGAGGCGATCAGCCATTCGTTGTCGCCGAATGTCACGCGATCGCGGGCGTTCATAGGTAGCAGTTTACCGACGCAGGGTGGCCACATGCCACGCGTTTCGCGCCGCCCAGACCATGAGGCCCAGCGTCAGCACGGCCATCAACAGGTTCCGGGTCACCAGCAGGGCGGTGATGGCCGGGTCGCCTGGGTTGGCTATCAGC
This sequence comes from Propionibacteriaceae bacterium, assembly GCA_009778875.1. Classification (GTDB taxonomy): domain Bacteria; phylum Actinomycetota; class Actinomycetes; order Propionibacteriales; family Propionibacteriaceae; genus WRGV01. The sequence goes on from WRFI01000006.1 coordinate 9,237, forward strand.
CCGCTGTAGTTCAGCGGGAACAACAGTTGCGTGAGACCGGCGATGATGCACCCGAGCACCGCCGTGGTGATCGCCCAGCGCCTTTGTGGCCGGGTTTGGGCGCCAGCCACCATGAGGCCGAGTGGCCCGGCCAGCCAAATCAGGTATTGGGGGCTGAAGGTCTTGTTGGCAGCAATCATCGCGGCGATGGTGGCCGCGGCGGCGAGCACGATGGCAAACGCCAGGCCGGGACGGTCGCCGGCTTGTCCGCCGTCTTGCACGGCCGGCACCAATGCCAGCAGCACCGCAACGGCGATGGCGTAGAGGATCACCCCGGCCATCAGCCAATTGGCCACCGTTTCGGCGCTGCTCACGCCCGCGCCCACGACCTGATAGGCGTGGTACGCGGTGTACTCGACCCGCACCGCGCCGGTGTTGGCGTGCCGGATCATGGCCCACGTCGCCGATAAGGACTCGATCTGCAGGCCGCGGCGATCTTGCCAGGTGATTGGTGAAACGGACCTGGCCCAACCGTTGAACACCAGCGACAAGAGGGCAAGGCTGGCTCCGGCAACACCGAAGCCGATGCCCCTTCGGCGGGCCTGCGCGGATCGCCCGAGGGCTGGCAAGATCAACAGGGCGGGCCAGATCTTGGTGGCAGCCCCGACCGCCAGCAGCGCCCCGCCAAGCCTCGGACGGGTGGCCAGCCACAGCAAGCCGAGCGTCACGGCAGCGGCTGGTATCAAGTCGATGCGGAACCACATGATCGGCCCCAGCAGGGCCAGGAACACCACCCAGTTGCCGGCGGCGAGCGTCGACGCCCGCCAAAACAGCATGGCGGTGACCAACGCGTCCAGTAACACCATCACGGTGACCACGACGTTGAAGAAGCCGTCGAAGCTGCCCTGCGTGATGAAATAGATGAGGCGCATCAACCACAGGATCGGCGTCGGGTACTCCACCAAGGCCGTTGCGTCGGGATTGCCCAGTTGGGTGAAGTAATACGAGACATCGCTCCCGATGTACTGACTGGAACCCCACCAGTCCCAAACCATGAATGCCCGCGTCGCGGTCCAGGTGAGGCCGACGATCACGGCTTGCCGTCGCAGGTCGCGCTCGGTTCGCGTCATGCGCGAACCAATCGCCAAGCGCTGGGTTTCAAGAAGCTGAAGCACCACCTCGCCAACTCGACCAGAAGCCAGACCATCATGGCATTTCGGGCGACCAGCACGATCGTGATGACCGGGCGCAGCCAAAGCATGCGGGCGGTGTCATCCGTCAAAGGCTCGTAGCCGAGGGGGTAGACGATGATAGTGGCGATCGTGATCGCCAGCGTCAACCAGGCGATCCTGACCAGTCGGTGCTTTTCGAGTTCGCCCTCCCGAGCGTCGAGCGGGTGCGTATCGGTGCCTGGCCGGGTATCGCCCACAACCAGCAGAGTGGCCGACAGCGGCCCGCCCAGCCAGATGACGTACTGGGGTGAGAAGGTCTTGTTGGTGACGATCAACACGACGATCACCAGCAGCGTCAGAACGCAGCCCTCGATCATGCGGCCGCGGCCGCGGATCAGCCAGATGACGTAGACCAGGACGATCAGCGCGTAACCGGCCATGCCCGCCACGGAGACCACGGACAGCCAAAAAGGCACGCCGGTGCCCCAGATTTCGAAGGCCAGGTAACGCGAAATCGTCACCGCATAGTCACCGACGTGCCACGACCGTAACAGCATCGGGATGCTCGCGAACACCGATTCGACCTGAAGGCCGCGATCCGATTGGTAGGTGAGGGGCGAGATCAGACGGTCCCAGCCGCCCCACACCAGCGACGCCAGTGCCAGCGCCCCGCCGGTGACGACCATGGCGATGGTGACTCGCCAGGCGCGGGGCCGGGAACCACCGCACAGAGCCGGCCACAGCAGAGCGGGCCACAGCTTGACGGCGGCCGCCACACCGACCAACATGCCCGCAATGACGGGACGTTTGTGCCATGCCGCTATCAGGCCCCAGCCGGCCAGCACGCTGGTGATGAGGTCGAAACGCTGGTAGACGGTTGGCCCGATGCAGGCGATGAACACCGTCCAGATGACGATTGCCTGCCCGCGGCGCTGGCCGCCGAACCGCCACAGGCTGAGCGTGAAGGCGGCATCCAGCGCCAGCATCAGGCAGCAGAAGGCGACCATGTAGCCGGTGGCATCGCCCATCGTCAACAGGTAGGGGACGCTCAAGATCCACAGCGCCGGGGTGGGGTATTCGGGCATGGCTGAGGCCGGGCCGGATTGGCCCAGGGCGGCGATGTGGTCGTAGTAGTAGGCGACGTCGCCCTGAGTGCCGGTGCGCAAAAGCGCCCACACGCCGATCACGACCAGCCGGGTGATGAACCAGAGCGCCATCAGGAAGTGGGGCGATTCCAGCCGGTCCGAATTGAAAAAGGCCTGGGCCGCCCGCGTTGCCCGATGTGGTGAGGGACGGATGGCGACGTCCTCGGTGTCAATCGCCATTCCCTGTTGCCTTTCCGTGGCACGCGCGTACCACGAATGCGCCCCCGGGGCGATTCGAACGCCCGCTCCCGCCTCCGGAGGGCGGTGCTCTATCCCCTGAGCTACGGGGGCTTACAAACAGGCAAGCCTATCAGGTTAACCTGAGGCCGGGGAATCTGACAGTATGGATATCATGTCTTTGCATCCCGCCTGGTTGACCCCGCAGTCCGACGCCAACAGTCCGGCCATTTGGCCGGCGACGGCGTCGCACCCGCAGGGCGTCTTGACCGTCGGCGGATTGTCGGCCACCGATTTGGTGGCCGAGTTCGGCACTCCGTTGTATGTTGTGGACGAGGTCGACTTCCGCGCCCGGGCGGCCGCGTTCCGCGAGGCTTTCGCGCCGTGGCAGGTGTTTTATGCCGGCAAGAGTTTCCTCACGCGGACGATCGCGCGGTGGGCGGTTGAGTGCGGTTTGAGCGTCGATGTGTGTTCCATCACCGAACTCATGACGGCCCTGCAAGGCGGTGCGCCGGCGTCGTTGATTGCCCTGCACGGCAACAACAAGTCCGACGAGGAGTTGACGCTGGCCCTGACGCAGGGGGTGGGGCGCATCGTCATCGACGCCGGGGACGAAATCGACCGTCTGGCCCGCATCATCGAGGCCCACCCGATTGGATCGACGCCGGTGCCGGTGCTTGTGCGGGTCACGCCGGACGTTGAGGTCCACACCCACGCCAGCATCCAAACGGCGGTGGCCGATCAGAAATTCGGCTTCGCCCTGGCCGGGGGAGTGGCCTTGGCGGCGATGAGGCGACTGGCCAGCCTGCCCGGTGTGGAGCTGCGCGGCGTGCACTGCCATCTGGGCTCGCAGATAATGCAGACAAACGGTTATGAGCTGGCAATTGGTCGGCTGGTCGGTCTGTTGGCCGCCTATCGGGACGCCACTGGGCGCGAGCTGCCCGAATGTGACCTGGGCGGCGGCTTCGGCGTCGCCTACACGCCAGCTGACCGACCCCTGGCACCTGAGGCCGCGGCGCCGGTCTTGCGGGCGGCGATGGCGCAGGCCTGTGCGGCGGCCGGGCTCAAGGTGCCGGCCTGCTCGGTCGAGCCGGGACGGGCGATCGTCGGCCCGGCCGGCATCGCCCTGTACACGGTGGGCGTGGTGAAGCCGGTCGATCTGGCCGGGGGCCGACGCACCTATGTGGCCGTCGACGGGGGCTTGAGCGACAACCCGCGCCCGGCGATGTATCAGGCGGAGTACACGGCGATCCTGGCCAACCGGGCCTCAGAGGCGCCGCCGCAGTTGTGCCGGGTGGTGGGCAAACACTGCGAAACGGGCGACATCCTGGTTCCCCACGTCTACCTGCCCGGTGATGTCAAACCGGGCGATCTGATCGCCGTCCCCGCGAGCGGTGCCTATCAGCGCTCCATGGCCAGCAACTACAATGGCAGTGCCCGTCCGCCCGTTGTGTCGGTCAAGGACGGGGTCGCCACGGTGCTGCTGCGCCGAGAGACGATCGACGACGTAATGAGACTAGATGTTGGCAGGTGATGGCGTGACAGAAAACACTCCGCTCAAGGTGGCTCTTTTGGGCAGCGGCATCGTGGGCTCTCAGGTGCTCCGGCTGCTCACCACGCAGGCCGACGAGCTGGCTATCCGCATCGGCCGCCCGCTTGAACTGATCGGCGTGGCCGTGTTGGACCCACAAACCCCCCGCCCGGGCTACGAGCGTGTCAACTTCACCTCCGACGCGGCCGCACTGGTGGCGGCGGGCCCGGACATCGTCATCGAACTGATGGGCGGGATTGAGCCAGCCGGCTCGCTGATCAGGTCGGCTATCGAAGGCGGCGCGTCGGTCGTGACGGCCAACAAGGCGCTCTTGGGGGCGCAGTCCCGGCAGTTGTTTGCGGCGGCAGACAGGCAGGGTGTCGATCTGTATTTCGAGGCGGCGGTGGCCGGGGCGATTCCGATCATCCGGGGGTTGCGGGAGTCGCTGGTGGGCGACGAGATCACCACCGTCATGGGCATTGTGAACGGGACAACCAATTTCATCCTCGACAAGATGACCCGGGACGGCACCACCTTTGCCGACGCCTTGGCGCAGGCCCAGGCGGCCGGCTTCGCCGAGGCCAACCCGACGGCTGACGTCGAAGGTCATGATGCCGCCAACAAGGCAGCGATTCTGGCCAGCCTGGCCTTCCACTCGCCCGTCACCGCCGACCAGGTGTATTGCGAAGGCATCACGGAACTGACGCCACAGGACATTGCGGCGGCCGCTGAGGCAAGCTGCGTTGTCAGGCTTCTGGCCGTGTGCGAGCTGCTGCCCGGCGGCGCGATTTCGGCACGCGTGTATCCGGCGATGGTGCCGATCGAGCATCCGCTGGCGGGCGTCCATGGCCCGGACAAATGCCGTGTTCGTCCTTTCCAACCAGGCTGGGCGCCTGATGTTCCTGGGTCCCGGCGCCGGCGGCGTGCCCACGGCCTCAGCCGTCATCGGCGATGTTGTGGCGGTGGCCCGTAACCGCGTCCACGGCGTTTCCGGACCTGGTCAGATGATTGACGAGATCCGCCCGGTGGCGCCCATCGGCGAGGCGATGACCCGCTACCATCTGCGGTTCCAGGTGGTGGACGCCCCGGGCGTGTTGGCCACCGTCGCCAAGGTCTTTGCCGACCACCAAGTGTCGGTCGCCAACGTGCGGCAGATGCGGTCGTCCATCCTGGATGACCATTCGCCGTGGTCGGCTGAGTTGCACCTGCAAACGCACACCGCAGCCGAGGCCGACCAGCAAGCCTGCGTCGCCGATCTGATCGCCAGTTCGGTAGTTGGCGGCACGCCTCGCGTGCTGCGGGTGGAGGGAATGGAATGAGACCCTGGCTGGCGGCGCTCGATCTTGAGGGTGTGTTGGTGCCCGAGATCTGGATCAACGTGGCGGAACGCACCGGCATCGACGAACTGCGGCTGACGACCCGTGATCTGGCCGATTACGACCAGTTGATGCGTCACCGCTTCGACGTCATGGCGGCCAATGGCCTGAGCCTACCCGATGTGACCGACGTCATCGCCACGATGCATCCGTACCCGGGGGCCGTCGAGTTTCTGGATTGGCTGCGTGTCCATCACCAGGTGGTGATCCTGTCCGACACCTTTGCGGAGTTCGCCGTCCCTTTGATGCGCCAACTGGGCAATCCGACGATCTTTTGCCACAACCTGGTCGTCGACGACGCCGGACGGTTGACGGGCTATCGCCTGCGCCTGCCCGATCAGAAGCGGGCCTCCGTTATGGCCTTTGGGGCGTTGGGATTCGACACCGTGGCCATGGGCGACTCCTACAACGACACCGCAATGTTGAAGGCGGCGTCGGTCGGCATCCTCTACTGCCCGCCGCAGCGGGTGTTGGACGAGTTCCCCGAGTTGCCGGTGGCCCTCAACTACGACGATGCGCGCACAATCATCGCCGACCACGAGGCCCGCTGGTTGTCCTGACGCATCGCGCTTTGGTGGCGTTGCTGGTAGAATATCCTTTCGCAGTTTTTCGGAACTGACTACGCGCATGCCTTTTCAACCGGTCGCCGAGGTCCTCTGAGCCTTTCAGGGGCGGTCACAGGCGGCATGCCAGGGGCCAGCACAGATCGTCCTGGCCAACAACCGAGCACGGCGCGAGCTGTGCGAAAGAGCGCAGGCTTGGCCTGCTGGAAAGGAACGGCCATGGCCGCCGTCACCGTACGCCAGTTGCTTGACAACGGCGTTCACTTTGGACATCAGACCCGTCGGTGGAACCCCAAGATGAAGCGGTTCATCTTCAACGACCGCAACGGCATCTACATCATCGATGTGCGTCAGTCCATCCAATACATTGAAGAGGCTTCCGCGTTCATCAAGTCGGTCGTGGCGAGGGGCGGCCAGGTGCTGTTCGTCGGCACGAAGAAGCAGGCCCAGGAGGCGATCGCCGAGCAGGCGACCCGCGTCGGCATGCCCTACGTGGATCAGCGCTGGCTGGGCGGCATGTTGACGAACTTTGCCACCATTTCCAAGCGCACCCAACGCCTCAAGGAGTTGGAGGCGATGGACCTTGAGACGGTTTCACCCGGCGGCTTGACGAAGAAAGAACTTCTGGGCATGCGCCGCGAAAAGGACAAGCTGGCGCTGTCGCTCGGCGGTATCAAGGACATGGCCCGCCTGCCGCAGGCCATCTGGGTGGTCGACACCATCAAGGAGCATCTGGCGATCGATGAGGCCCGCAAGCTGGGCATCCCGGTGGTCGCCATACTCGACACCAACTGCGATCCGGACGAGGTCGACTTCCCGATTCCGGGTAATGACGACGCCATCCGGGCGACCGCCCTGCTGACCAAGCTGATGGCGGACGCGGTGGCCGACGGCCTGGTGGCCCGCTCGACGGGCGGCGCTGCCGAGGTTGAGGCCGAGCCAATGCCCGATTGGGAGCGTGAGTTGCTGGTGGCTGAGTCGCCCGCTGAACCCGTTTCCGTGCCGGCGGAAGAGCCAGAGGCGGCGGAAGAGCCGGTTGAGGTGGTCGAGCTGGTTGAGATCGTCGCCGAACCCACCGCTGAGCAAGACTGATCACCCAAGCATCGACAAGAAAGGCAAACCAAAATGGCAATCTCTGCTGCTGACGTCAAGAAGCTGCGGGACAGCACCGGCGCGGGAATGATGGACGCCAAGAAGGCACTGACCGAGGCGGACGGCGATTTCGAACGCGCCGTCGAGATCCTGCGCGTCACCGGCGCCACCAAGGCCGCCGCCCGCAACGACCGCGAGGCCAGCAACGGCCTTGTCGCCGCGCACGGTCATGCGCTTCTCAAGCTGGCCGCCGAGACCGATTTCGTCGCCAAGAACGCCGAGTTCGTCGCGCTGGCCGATCGCATCGCCCAGGCCGCCGATCAGGCCCACGCTGAGGGCACGGTGGCCGGCAATGCGTTGATGCTGGAAGAGGGCAAGACGGTCGACGACACGATCGCCGAGTTGGTGGCCAAGATCGGCGAGAAGGTCGAGTTGCAGGACTTGGCCTGGTTTGACGGTCAGGTCGAGGTTTACCTGCACCGCCGCTCGCAGGATCTGCCACCGCAGGTGGGCGTGATGGTTGAGTACGAGGGCCGCGATTCGGACTTCGTGCACGCCGTGGCCTTGCAGATCGCCTCGATGCACGCCCAGTACGTCACCGAGGCGGACGTGCCGGAGGACGTCCTGGCGACCGAGCGCCGCATCGCCGAAGAGACCGCCAAGGAAGAGGGCAAGCCGGAAGCGCTCATCCCGAAGATCGTGGACGGGCGTGTCGCCGCTTTCCTGAAGGACGCCGTGCTGCTCAAGCAGCAGTCGCTGACGGATGAGTCCAAGACAATCGGGCAGCAGGCCGAAAAGGCGGGCGTCAAGATCACCCGGTTCGCAAGGTTCGCCGCTGGGGCCTGACCATGGCGGTGGCTGCTAAAGTGGTCGCATATCGACGTCCCCCAGAAAAGGAAGTGCCGTGGCATACCGTCGTGTGTTGTTGAAACTTTCCGGTGAGGCATTCGGCGGCGGCTCGCTCGGGGTTGACCCCGGCGTTGTGTCGTCGATCGCCACCCAGATCGCCGATGTCGTCAGATCGGGCGTGCAGGTGGCGGTGGTCGTCGGCGGCGGCAACTACTTCCGCGGCGCCGAGTTGCAGGCCGGCGGCATGGATCGCGGACGGGCCGACTACATCGGCATGCTCGGCACCGTCATGAACGCGCTGGCCTTGCAGGACTTCTGCGAAAAGGCGGGGCTGCCCACTAGAGTGCAGACCGCCATCGCGATGGGCCAGGTGGCCGAGCCGTACATCCCGCTGCGGGCCATCCGTCACCTGGAAAAGGGCCGGTTGGTGATCTTCGGCGCCGGGTCGGGCATGCCGTATTTCTCGACGGACACGGTGGCTGCCCAGCGGGCACTCGAAATGGGCGCCGAGGTGATACTGATGGGCAAGAACGGTGTTGACGGGGTCTACGACCACGATCCGAACAAGCACGCCGATGCGAATAAGTTCGACGAGCTGAGCTTTGACGAGTTCTTGGCCCGCGATCTCAAGGTGGCCGACGCCACGGCCGTCTCGCTGGCCAGGGATTACCGCCTGCCGATGGTTTTTTTCAATCTCGACGTCTACGGCAACATTGCCCGGGCGGCCGCCGGTGATCCAATTGGGACAATTGTGCGGTCGGCGTGAGACAATCGTCAATGTCATTCAAAGTGGAAGAAGAAGATCATGATTGACGACATCACCCGCGAGGCGGAGTCGAAAATGGCGGGTGCGGTTGACTACGCCCGGCAAGATTTTGCGGCCATCCGCACCGGGCGGGCAACCCCGGACATGTTCTCGAAGCTTCAGGCTGACTACTACGGGTCGCCGACGTCGCTTCTGCAGTTGGCCACCTTCAACTCGCCTGAGCCCCGCACCATGCTGATAACACCCTTCGACCGGACGGCGTTGCCGGCCATGCTGAGGGCGATCCGCGACTCGGATCTGGGCGTGGCGCCCAGCGACGACGGCAACACCATCCGCGTCGTCCTGCCGGAACTCACCGAGGAGCGACGCAAGGAGTACGTCAAGACGGCCCGCACCAAGGCAGAGGACGGCCGTGTCGCCGTGCGCAACATCCGGCGCCATGCGATGGAGGCAATCAAGCGTCTCGAAAAGGACAAGCAGATCAGCGAGGACGACGCCGCCCGAGCCGAAAAGCAACTCGATACGGCAACCAAGAAGCACATTGAGGCGGTCGACGCCATGTTGAAAGCCAAAGAGCAAGAATTGATGGCGGTGTGACCCCGGCGTCAGATTCCCCGGCGGTGCCATCCAAGTTTCGCGACTTGGCCGTGCGCGTGGTTGTGGCCTTGGTGTTGATCGCCATTGTGTCGGTGACGGTGATCTGGTTCCGCTGGGGTTTCATCGTGGTGCTGGGAGCCTTCGTGGTGGTTGGTTCGCAGGAACTTGGGCATGCCGCATCGCTTAAGGGCTGGCATCCGGTCTGGCAGGTTGTGGCGGTCGGTGGCGCCGCCTTGCTGCTGGTCGAATACGGCCTTTCCTGGTTCGCGCCGCCCGCTTTCGCGCCTTTGCCCATCGGCCTGGTGGGCTGCACAGTGCTGGTGCTGGTGGCCTGGGGGTGGCGCCTCAGGCGCCCCGTCGAGGGGTTCATGGTGGACGCGGCCCTCACCGCCCTCATCATCGCGTACCTGCCGCTGCTCGGCACGTTCGTGGTGGCGATGACGCGCACCGCCCACCCGGTGGCCGAGGTGGCCGTGTTCATCGCCTGCATCGCGCTGAACGACACGGGCGCCTACTTCATGGGGTCGTGGCTGGGACGTCACCGCATGACCCCCCGCATCAGTCCCGCCAAGACGTGGGAGGGTTTCGTCGGCGGAATCGTCTGGGCCGGGGTATCGGGGGCACTTCTCATCCACTTTGTGCTGCACGCCCCCTGGTGGCAAGGCGTGGTTTTCGGTGTTGTTCTGGGGCTTTGCGCGACAGTTGGGGATCTGGTGGAGTCGGCGATGAAGCGCGACGTCGGCGTCAAGGACATGGGCAAGCTGCTGCCCGGGCACGGTGGCGTGATCGACCGCGTCGATTCGATGCTGTTCTGCGCGCCGGTGGCCTGGGCCTTGCTCAACTTGTGGATCATGGTGGGGCGGTGACGCACTGGTTCGGTCTGACACCCGCGCAGCGGGTGGCCGAGGTTGAGGCGGCGGGTCTGCCGGCGTTTCGGGCGGGCCAAATCTCGCGGCACGTCTTCGAGCGGCACGAGTTTGATCCGGGAAGTTTCACGGACTTGCCGCTGGCCATGCGGGAGGTCGTGTCGGGGCGCTGGTTCGCCCCGCCATTGGCCCTGGCCTTCGAGCTGACCGCCGACAAGGGACGAACCGTCAAGCGGGCTTGGGCGCTGGTGGACGGTGCCGTGATCGAATCCGTCCTGATGCGCTATCCGCGCCGTGACACCTTGTGCATCTCGTCACAGGCCGGGTGCGGCATGGGCTGCCCCTTCTGCGCCACCGGGCAGGGCGGTTTGCGGCGCAATCTGACGGCCGTCGAGATCCTGGCCCAGCTGGCGGACGCCGAGGCGACGCTGGCATCCGGCAGCCTGCCCGGTGGGCCTGGCCGCGTCGGCAACGTGGTTTTCATGGGCATGGGGGAGCCGCTCGCGAACTACAACGCGGTGATGAGCGCCGTCAGGCGGATCGTTGACCCGGTGCCGGACGGCTGGGGAATCTCGGCCCGCGGTGTGACCGTGTCGACGGTGGGGCTGGTGCCGGCGATGAGCCGTCTGGCCGCCGAGGGGCTGCCCGTCACCCTGGCGTTGTCGCTGCATGCGCCCGACGATGACCTGCGCGACGAACTGGTGCCCGTCAACAAGCGGTTCAAGGTGGCTGAAGTGTTGGACGCTGCCTGGGATTACGCCCGCGTGACGAAGCGTCGCGTCTCGATCGAATACGCGCTGATCCGCGACGTCAACGATCAGGCAGCGCGGGCCGACGCCTTGGCGCGCGAGCTTCGCCGACGCGGCGATTGGGCGTGGGCACACGTCAATGTGATCCCGCTGAACCCCACACCGGGCTCGCGCTGGACTGCCTCAACACCGGCAAGCCAGGCGGGGTTCGTCGCTCGCCTGGAGCGCGCTCATGTGCCCGTGACGGTGCGCGACACCCGGGGTAGCGACATCGACGGAGCTTGCGGCCAGCTCGCCGCGACCGTCCCGCCTGGCGACCTTGGCGCTTGAGCCGGTGCGAATGCGTCGATAATGGATGGTATGCCAATGAGTCAAAACCCCCATGTCGACCTCCGGTTGGCCCAGCTCGGGTTGCCCTGCCCGGCCGGTTTCGAAGACAGCGAAACGGCCCTGCTGGCCGCCCCCATTCTGGCCCGCCAACGCGAGCTCAACCGTCGCCTAGCCGACCGCTATTGCGCCGCTGACCAGCGCATTCAGGCCTTTCTCGACTCATACCTGGGCGACGTTGGGGCCCCGCAACTGCCCAAGCGCACGTTCGTGCTGGATGAGGCCGGACTGGCCCGGGCCATGTCGCTGCCGTACGACTCCGATGAGGTCGTCAGCCCGCGCCTGTCGAGCTATCGCCTGGCCAACGGTGTGCTGCACAACCCGCTGAACGACCGTCGCACCACCGCCGGCGTCTTCCACGTGGCCGAGGGCGGGTTGCCGATTCCCGATGACAAGCTGGCCGTGCCCAAGGCCGTTTTCGCCCGTCTGCTGGGCCTGGCATTTCAACCACCGGACGCCGACATGGTGCTGCCCTACACGGCCAACCAGGATTTGCCGGCGCGCTGTTACGTCTCGCTGCTGCTGCGCCCGATCGTCGAACCGGCCGTGCCGGGGTTTGTGCTGGAACACCGCATGGAGGTGCGGTTCTTCGCCCCCGGCTCACTGGTGTCGAACCTGGACTTCGTTGAGGGCGTGTTCGGAAACGGCGGTGACCCCTACCTGCCGGAAAACGATTCGTCCCTGAAGCCCGAAAGCTGGACGGGCCACACCGGCTGCGTCATTCTGGCGCCACACTTGACGGCCACGCGCAAGAAGGATCTCGGTCTGCCCAACATTGCTGACGCCACGCCGCGGCAGAAGCGCGACGGGATGTGCTGGGAGGCCGAAGACGAGCTCTACAACGGCGGCCAGGCGTTCAAGATCGTCGCCCGGGACGCGCGCGGCGTCATCGTCACGGTGATCGCCGACAACTATTACGGCTACTGCAAGAAGGAAGTCAAGTCGCACATCTCGTACTCGGCCAACCTGTTCGGCAACGCCGAAGAAGAACACGCCGGCGGGGCTCGCGTATACCCGAGTTTCGATCTGGGCCAGGAGTTCCTCGGCCAGCCGGCCGGCGACGAGTACAGCTTGCGCGAGGTGGTGGCCCGTGACCCAGCCCGATTCACCATGCAGCCGGGCGGCTATGCCCTGGATTCGGAGTTGTCGAACGTGGTGCTGGTGCCGTCGGGGGCGCTTTACTCCTTGCGGACCCGCACCGCTTCGTGGGAGAGCGGGTCGCTGCCGCTGACGGCCGGGCGAGTGTACGTCGAGCCAAACGGCTATCAGGTGAGGATGAGCCAATTGGTCACCGACCCCAGCAAGTGGACCCTGGTCGGCACCGACGCGCACGTCGTCACCTGCCACAAGCCGAGCACCGTGTCCGGCGGCGGCAAGTCGGAGATATCCAAGTCCATTTCGGATGCCTTCGTCGGCGGCAATGTGTACGTCGCCAACTTTGACGAGGACATGGACACCGTGGCCGCCATCATTGGCCGCGACTACTCCGGCCGTTTCGCCGACCCGGCCCGCTGCGGGGTCGATCACCGGGGCATCTTGGACGACGCCCGCAGCAATGGCTCGGTCATCAAATTGTTGAGCACCTCGACGGACTATTCGGACGAGTACAACGCCTGGGTGGGGGCCATCCCGCCGGACATTCTCGAGCTGGTTTACGTGATCAAGCGCTACTACCGCCCCGAGTGGGGGGACGATTGGCGCAGCCACTTCACGGTCGGCACGATCAACGGGCGCAAGGGCAACGACTTGCGCTTGGAGGGCGAGAAGATCACCGTCAACATGCTGCGGGTCGGCTTCGAAGCCGACGGTGCCTGGCGCCTGTTCGGGCTGCGTCACGACTTCTTCCCGGCGCAGAAAGTCCAAACCGAGGACGACATCAGCGCCTCAACCGTCATTTCGGGTGAACTCGTCGGCCTGGACAAGTCCCGCTCGTACAAGCTGTTGACCAACTGCGAGGCGTTGCTGTTCCAGCGTCCGGATGACGCGATCTACCGGGGCTACGACAAGCAGACCGAACTCGACATGTCGCAAGACGGTGTGTTCATGTCGAACTTCCAGCCGCTCACCCAGGCCGATGTGCAGGCCATGGTCGACGATGCGCCCGATTTCGGGGACTTCAGCGCGCCGATGGCCGATCGGCTGGGGGCCTTCGCGGCCACCGGGCTGGATTCGGCCGCGCACCCAGTCAAATACATCGTCAGTTCGGCCAACCCGCGACTCGTGGGTGGCAAGCCGTCAAAGAACCCCCGCTATCTGCAGCGTCGCCCCGACATCGTGCACGCCAATGAGACGGCGGTCACCACCCTGGCATCCCATTTGTCGCGCCGCGTGCCGCTGAGCCATCCACTGCCGGTGCCCGTCGACATCGTGACGGCCGGACGGCGCAACAACCCCGAGGACGGCGGCATCCCGCCGCTTTGCGCCTTCTCCCCGCTGCATTTCATGGAACTGCCCGAACTGTTCATGGAGTTCATCTCGTCGATGACAGGGGCCTCCCCGTCCACCACCGGGGCCGGGTCCGAGGGCGCCATGACAAAGGGGCCGTTCAATTCGATGCCGGCCGTGTTCGACTTGAACGCCGCGCTGTTGTCGTACATTCTGACCGGGTACGACGGTTGGATTTCCAGCGCCGGGTACATCGGGCCCCACATGCGGGTGGCGCACGATGTCTCGCTTCTGGTGCCCGAACTTTTTTCGCGCATGACGCCGCAAGAGCGCGACGCCAAGAGGCTGATCGCCGAGGGAAGCCTGGAGAAAATCGCCGACTTCACCCACGGGGGCGTGACCGTGCCATCCAGCCGTCTCGGCTATCGCATGACGACCAACTTCGCGCGCAAGTACTTCGGACGCATCTTCCTGCACCCGGAGGCGGTGTTCACGCCCGAGATGCTGGCACCAGAACTGCAAGACGCGGACGTCTTTGTCGCCACCATGCAAGTGATGGTGACAACCCACGAGCGCGTCGCCCAGGCGTACTTCGACGACGGCACGATCAGCGGCGCCATACCGCCGCTGAAGGCCCTGCTGGAGATCATGGCCAACGGCCAAACCGGCAACGGCCAAACAGTTGACGACCCGGCGTTCAGGGCAATGTTCGATCGCGAGGCCGTGCTGGCGTCCGACTGGTACAAGGACCGGCTGATGGCCAAGAGGGCGGCCGCTTTGGGACGGGCCGAGGCCGGCCTGGCGGCCATTGAGCGGTTCGCCTCCATTCCGGGTAACGAGGCGCCCAGCGAGCGACTGGGAATTGCCGAGCGCATCCAGAAGGCCAAGGCTGAGGTGGCCCGTTTTCAGCAGCCGCTCTACTGGCGCCAGATCATCGGCACGACCGGTGGTGAGGCGTCCAAGCTGCTGACCATCGGCGCAATGGCCAACGTGGCCGAGGCTGAACCGGACGGACCAATCGATGGTACGTAATGTTGTGGTGCTTGGGTCGACCGGGTCGATAGGCCGTCAGGCGCTTGAGGTCATCGAGGCCAACCCGGATCGTTTTCGTGTCGTCGGGCTGGCGGCGGGCGGCAGCCATCTTGAGCTGCTGGCCGAGCAGGTGCAACGCTTCCAGCCAGCCTTGGTCGGTTTGCCGGTCGAGCCTTCGGCCGCCGCCGACGCCCGGGCTCTGGACGTCTTGAAGCAGCGGCCGGTGGTCATGGGGCCGGGGGCCAACGAGGCACTGGCGGCCATGGACGAGGCCGGTGTCGTGCTCAACGCCATCACCGGCGCGGCCGGTCTGCTGGCGACGCTGGCCGCGCTGAAGGCAGGCAAGACGTTGGCGCTGGCCAACAAGGAATCGCTGGTCATCGGCGGAACGCTCGTCACCGAAGCGGCGGCGCCCGGCCAGTTGGTGGCCGTCGATTCCGAGCATTCGGCGATTGCCCAGGCCCTGCGGTCGGGACGGGTGGGCGAGGCCCGCAAGGTCATCTTGACGGCGTCGGGCGGCCCGTTCCGTGGCCTGACGCGGGCCCAACTGGCTGACGTGACACCCGAGCAGGCCATGCACCACCCGACGTGGAACATGGGCCGCGTGATCACAATCAACTCGGCCACCCTGGTCAACAAGGGTCTGGAGTTGTTGGAGGCCAGCCTGTTGTATGGTGTGGCGCTGGACGACATCGAGGTGGTGGTGCACCCGCAGTCGGTCGTCCACTCAGGGGTGGAGTTCAATGACGGGGCAACGATTCTGCAGGCCAGCCCGCCTGACATGAAGCTGCCCATCGGGCTGGCACTGGCCTGGCCCGAGCGGCTGGCCGGCGTTGCCCGTCCGTGCGACTGGCGGGCCGGGGCCACCTGGACGTTCGAACCACTGGACGAAGAGGCCTTTCCGGCCGTCAACCTGGCACGTCGGGCGGGGCTGGCCGGCGGCACAGCCCCGGCCGTGTTCAATGCTGCCAACGAGGTGGCCGTCGACGCGTTCTGCGCGGGCGAGATCGGTTTTCTTCGCATAACGGACGTCATCGCGGCAGTTCTGGACGAGCATCTGACCCACAGTTCCGTCTCAAGTCTGACCGTTGACGCGGTGATGGGAGCCGATGCTTGGGCGCGGCAGGCAGGGCACCGGCTGGTTTCTCGGCTACAGTAGGCATTATGAAAGGGCTTGACCGCCTGTGGCGAGCGGTGGCATTCGGCGCGTCCGCGTGCCTGGTGGCTGCTGGTCAGACCCTGATCCCACCAGCCACCGCCGCCCCGGGGACGGGCACCGTGGTTTGGAGCGAGGACTTCCAGACGCAAGACTTCACCGCGGGTAATGTGCCCACATCACTGGCGGGGTTCGGCTATTCCGCCGACAGCACCTGGCAGGCAGGCGACGGCAATTGCAACGGCTGGGTTCTCAACTTCAACTCTTCAAGCCCGGGCGATGGGTGTGATGGCGGGGGTGGGCTTGATGCCGTCGGCACCACCCGGACAGGCCTGTGGTTCGCGCAGCGCATGACCACCGTTCTCGGAAGCATGCAGGGCATGACGGGGGCGATCAACGCCACCAATGCTCCGACAAAAAACTCGGCGGTGGTGGACCTGACCAATGGTGGGATCACCAGCGGCGCGGCGGGCATCCAGTTCGAGGCCAGTGATGTGGTGTCGGCAGTGGCCGGGCACTATTACGCGGTGGCGGCTGACTTCACAGAAATACACTGCCCAGGCGACCCCAATTCCACGTCGCAGTGGGCGGCCGCCAGTGAGACACTCTTCCTGGTGGTCGACGGAATTCCGCAGCCACTCGCGGGCGATGGAACGTTGCCTGGTGGGATCAACGTCTGCACTGACCCGCGATCCACATTGTTGGCGCCGACAAACGCCACCACCGGTGTGTCGGACTGGGGCGGAATGGTGTTCCACAACCTGATCCTGATGTCTGACCCGATGTTGGTAACGACCAACGCGTCCTTGGGGCTGCAGGTGTTCAACGCCCAAAGCATCCCGGTGGGCAATGATGTGGCGTTCGATGCGTTGCAAATCATCGATGTCACCAATCTGATCGTCCCCGCGCCGAGCCTGACGCTGTCGCAAGAGGCTCGGCCATCGACGGTCAGCAGCGTCGCCGACGTAGTGCAGTACCTCTTCACGATCGCCAACACCGGCAATGTTGCCATCTCGAGCATCGGTGTCTATCAGGCTCCGGCCAGTGCGGGACGCACCGGCACCGGCATCATGACGGCCATCGTCTGCCAGCAAACGACGTTGGCGGCGGGGGAGTCGACCGTCTGCACGGCCTTCTACACGCCGTCGCAAGCCGACATCAACACCGGCCAATGGACCAACGCTGCCCTGGCAATTGGCCTGGGGGCCGGGGTGAGCGCGCCGACGCTGTCGGGCATGTCGACCGCCCAGGTCAGTGTCGCCGGTGCCGGCCAGGGTGGTGGCAGCGGCCAGGGCGGCGGCAGTGGCCAGGGTGGCGGCAGCGGCCAGGGTGGCAGCGGCCAAGGCGGCGGGGGTGGCTCTTCGGGCGGTCAGAGCGGGACGGGCGGTTCGTCAGGGCAAGGTGGCGCAGGGCAAAACTCGTCCGGCCAGTCGGGCTACTCGATTTCGGTCGACACGGGCGGCGTACTTAGCAAAACCGACCTGATTCCCCTCCTTGAAAGGGGTGGCGGCGGAGCCGCCGGGGTGGTCCTATTGGTGTTGGCAGGAACGCGACGCCGACCCCGACTAGACTTGAATCCATGGCAAACGATGCTGCGCCGTGGCCCCGTCGCCCCACGCGGGCTGTCGGCTTGGGCAAGCTGACGGTTGGGGGAGGCGCCCCGATCACCGTCCAAACCATGACGACCACACCAACCCATGACGTTGACGCGACGTTGCAGCAGATCGCCGAGTGCGTGGCCGCCGGTTGCGACATCATGCGCGTGGCGTGTCCGACCCAGGCCGATGCGGATGCTTTGCCCCAATTGGTTCAAAAGTGCCCGATACCGCTGATCGCCGACATCCACTTCCAGCCGCGCTACGTGTTTGCCGCAATTGACGCCGGTTGCGCCGGGGTGCGCGTGAACCCGGGCAACATCAAGGCCTTTGACGACAAGGTCGCCGAGATCGCGGCGGCCGCGCGGGCCAGCGGCACCAGCCTGCGCATCGGCATCAACGCCGGATCACTGGACGCCCGGCTGATGGCCAAGTATGGCACCGCCACCCCGGAGGCACTGGTGGAAAGCGCGCTGAACGAGGCACGGCTGTTCGAGGCCGTGGGCTTTTATGACTTCGCCATCTCCGTCAAGCACCATGACGTGGTCACCACCATTGAGGCCTACCGTCAGCTGTCAGACGCCTGCGATTATCCGCTGCACCTGGGCGTCACCGAGGCTGGGCCGACGCTTCAGGGCACCGTCAAAAGCTGCGCGGCCTTCGGTGTCTTGTTGGCTGAGGGCATCGGCGACACCATCCGCGTGTCACTGTCGGCGCCGCCCGTCGAGGAAGTCGTGGTTGGCACGAAACTGCTTGAGTCGATGCACCTGCGGGCTCGCACGCTTGAGATCGTCAGCTGCCCGACTTGCGGGCGCTGCCAGGTGGACGCCTTCGCCTTGACGGACAAGGTGACCGAAGGCCTCAAGGGTCTGACGGTGCCGCTGCGGGTGGCCGTCATGGGCTGTGTCGTCAATGGGCTGGGGGAGGCCCGCGAAGCCGACCTGGGGGTGGCCGCCGGCAATGGGAAGGGCCAGATTTTCGTCCACGGCGAGGTAGTCACGACGGTGCCGGAGGAGGACATCGTCGCCGAGCTACTGGCCCAGGCGCGCCGCCTGGCCGATGAGGCCGAAGACTCGAACGCCGGTGGCTGAGTGCTTGTCACATTGACTGAGGCCGACCGGCCGCGTCTCGACCCGCTGTTGGCCGCCGCGCCGCTTGACACTTTGTTCTTGGCATCGCGGATTGACCGCTTCGGGTTAGACGCCAGCAAGCTGGGCTGCCCGGTGATCGGCGTTGTGCAATCGGGTCAACTCGTGGCAGCCGTGCATGCGGGGGCGAACCTGGCGCCCATCGGTGACCCCGCCGCCTTTGGCGAGGTCATCGAGCGGCTTGGCCAGCGGGTGCGGACTCAATCGATTCTCGGCCCGGCGCGCCTGGTGCGCCCGCTCTACGACGGGTTGGTTCAACGGTGGGGGACGTCGTGGGCCCAGGCGCGCGACCTGCGGGCCCATCAGCCGGTGATGGCGTATCGGGCCGGTGACCCGCTGCCGGTGACGCCCGATCCTCGTCTGCGGGTGGCCACCGCAGCCGATCTGGACAGCTATTTCGCCGCGGCCGTGCGCATGTACACCGAAGAGGTCGGCAATTCGCCCTTCGACATGTCGGACTCCTACCACCAATATGTTCGCTACCTCGTGACCAACGGACGGGCGTTTGGGGCGTTCGACCAGCAGCGCACCTGGTTCAAGACCGACGTCGGCGCGGCCTACGGGGAAGTCTGCCAACTGCAAGGAGTCTGGCTGGATCCGGCCCTGCGCGGCAATGGTCTGTCCGAACCTCTGATGGCGTCAGCCCTGCAACTGGCGGCCCGGCGGTGGCCGGTCGTGTCGCTGTACGTCAACGACTACAACGTGCGGGCCAGACGGGTCTACGACCGCCTGGGCCTTCAGGTGGTCGGGGAGTTTGCCACCGTGTTGTATTGACGGGTTGCCGGGTCATCGCCGCCGGAAAAGGACGGCCACGGCGGCCGCCACCAGCGCGATCACCTTGATGAGTGTTCTGGTCTGGCGCCGCTGGGCGTCTTCGATGCGGCTTTCGATCAGAGCGCCCATGTCGGATTCGAAGCTGCCGTTGCCCAGGCGCTCCGCCACGCGCAGGATGCGCCGGCTGTTCGGAACGACGTTCTTGAGTGCCTGCTTCGCCTGGTTCAGTGTCTCAAGCCAGATGGCTGGTCCGGTGACGTACGGCCTGGCGGTGGCGAGAAGATCGACGCCTGGGTCAAGGCGCGTGCACAGGCCGATCACCGTCACCAGCGCCTTGCCGAGGAACGCCGTGTTGGCCGGCAGAATGATCGGCTGGGTGAAGACAAAGCGTTGGATCTCGGCCAGTTGGTCGGGGCCGACGCTGAGCTTAACCTGGCCGCCGACAAGCCCATCAACAATGGACGTGCCCGAGTAAAAGCCCGTCACGTCACCAACGATGGCGTCAATGTGGGGGCCGACCAACTCGACCATGCGCACCCGGTCAGCGCCGGGCCCGAGGAACTTCAGGGCGGCCAGGGCGTCGACGATGCCGCCCGCATCCCGTCCGACCAGGGCGGCGAGCAGCGCGGTGTAGTTGCCGCGGGCGGACGGATCGACAACCCCGACCATGCCGAAGTCGAGCAGCTGGATCACCCCGTCGGAGCGCACGAACACGTTGCCGGGGTGCGGGTCGGCGTGGAAGAGTCCGTTCGTCAGCACCATCGAAAAGAAGATGCCGGCCAGGTTTTCGGCGAGCGCGTGGCGGTCGATGCCC
Organism: Propionibacteriaceae bacterium; assembly: GCA_009778875.1. Lineage (GTDB taxonomy): Bacteria > Actinomycetota > Actinomycetes > Propionibacteriales > Propionibacteriaceae > WRGV01. The sequence continues at coordinate 29,390 of WRFI01000006.1, forward strand.
CAGTCGTCGATGGCCGCCAGGTTGTCGATGCGCACACCGTCCATGAACTCCATCGTCAACACGCGGCGCGACGAATGCTGCCAGTAGATCTTGGGGATGTCGACGTGAGGGTTGAAAATCAGGTCGCGCTGAAACTGCTCGGCGGTGTGGCCCTCCTTGACGTAGTCCAGTTCGTCGCCGAACGTCTTCGTGAAATCGGCTTTGAGACCCTCGACATCCATCAATTCGCGCAGTCGGAACAACTTGTCGAGCATGTCAAGAAGGTGGCTCAGGATGTTCAGATCGGTGGCCACCAAGTCCTCGATGCCTGGGCGCAACACCTTGACGGCCACCGGCGTGCCGTCCCGCAGCGTGGCCCGGTGGGCCTGCCCGAGGGAGGCGGCAGCGATTGGGACGTCGTCGAAGGTGGCGAAAACATCCTTCAGGGGCTGGCCCAGTTCCTTTTCGATGACGGCGACGATTTCGGGCGTCGGAACCGCCGGAATGGCGTCTTGCAGCGTCGAAAGAACATCGATGTACTCTTTGGGCAGAAGGTCGATGCGGACGCTGAAGAACTGCCCAACCTTGATGATCAGCCCCCCCATGTCGGTGGCGAAGGCCACGAACTGGCGGGCCTGACGGTCGAACAGGCGGGCTGCCACGGCGGCCTGACGCTTGCCGCGCAGAAGACGGAGCCGCTGCAGCCACCAAAGCTGCGCGACGAAGCGCAGCGCCAAGGCGAAGGTGCGGATGTAGCGAACGGCGCGGGCTGGGGTCACCCCACGAGTCTAGCTGTCTGCTTCGTCTGACTCGTCGTCTTCGTCGCTGGCCTCCGCGTCGGCGGGCGCGGTGAAAACGTCCCAGAAGGCCTGCGCGGAATCGCCCAGCTTGTTGATCTTCGTGGTGAAGAAGTCGGCGAAGCCCTCGAAAACGTCGGCCTTGACCAGGATGACGGTACCGTTCAGCTTGTTGCCGAAGACCATCAGCTTGTCACCGGCGTCGATTCCCAGTTCGCGGCGCGCATCGGCCGGCAGCGAAATCTGGCCGCGCTCGGTGACGGTGCTGGCCCCGTAGACCCGGCCCGGACGGGGCAGGTACTGCCAGGGGAACTTTCCCGCTTCGGGTTTGGTAGTCATGACGACCTCCTAATCATGTATTTCATACATATCATACACCCGTCGGCGTCGCCGATCGCTGCGCCAAGGCGATAGACTCGGATAGTCCGCGAAGCGTGTGGAAAGGCACCATCATGAGCAACAGCGATCAGATCCCCACCTACCCCCTGACACCTGCCGATCCAACCCAGCCGCCGGCTTATCCGACGGGCTATGCCCCGCAACAGCCCTATCCGGCAGGTTATGCCCCCCAACCGGCCTATGGCGCAGCGCCGGCCGGCCCTTACGGGCAACAGCCCGGCGCCTACGGGCCACAGCCCGGCGCCTACTATGTCCCGGTGCCCGTCTACTACCAGGAGCCGGACGCCCCTTCGGGCGGGTTCGCGGTGCTGGGCTTCTTTTTCCCGATTGTCGGGCTGATCTTGTTCCTGGTGTGGAACGACAGGACTCCGCTCAGGGCCAAGTCGGCGGGCAAGGGCGCCTTGATTTCCGTCATCGTCTACGCGGGAATAGGGATACTCGCGGTCATCATCTCGCTGATTGCTGCGGCCGTGGCCGTGAACTCCGGATAGTAGAGGTCATGTCGGGTAGAATGATTCCCCGCGAACTGACGCACCAACCCCGACGACCCCGCAACGCCAACAAGAAGGCACATATATGGCCACGACCAACGACATCAAAAACGGCACCGTCCTTGACTTAGACGGCCAGCTCTGGCAGGTCATCTGGTTCCAGCATCACAAACCGGGCAAGGGCAACACGGTCGTGCGCACCAAGCTCAAGCACGTCATCTCCGGCAAGGTGGTCGACCGCACCTTCCCGGCCGACACCAAGATCGACATGGCCCAGGTCGACAAGCGCGACATGCAGTACCTTTACGAGGACGGCGACGGCTTCGTCTTCATGGACACCGACACCTACGACCAGATGATCATTCCGGCCGCCACAGTGGGGGACGCCAAGGATTACATGCTGGACGGCACGATGGCCAACGTCGCCCTGCACGAGGGCACCCCCCTGTACCTGGAGCTGCCGACCTCCGTCGAGCTGGAGATCACCTACACCGAGCCGGGGCTTCAGGGCGACCGGTCGTCTGCCGGCACCAAGCCGGCCACACTGGAGACTGGCAAAGTGATTCAGGTGCCGCTGTTCATCACCAACGGCGAGAAGGTCAAGGTCGACACCCGCACCGGTGAGTACTTGGGGCGTGCCCAAGGCTGATGGCAGGAACTGACGACTTGGCGACAATCCCGCTGGCGGCGGGTGAGCGTCCGCCATTGCCGGATGCCGTCAAGGTCGAAGTGATTTCCGATGGCACCCAGCGGCACCATTCGGCCCGGACCAAGGCCCGGAAGGCCGCCGTGGATGTGCTTTACAGCGCCGAGTTGGCCGAACGCGACCCCCTTGAAGTGCTGAACTCGGCCGATCCGCCACACCGACTGCTGACCTGCGAGTTGGTGACCGGGGTGGTGGCCAACCAGGACGACATCGATGCGGTGTTGGCGGCGTCCTTCACGGGTGACTGGGCGCTGGAGCGCATGCCGGTTCTTGATCGAACCCTGGCCCGTCTGGCCGTCTGGGAGCTTAAGTTCACCGACACGGCGCCGTCCGTGGTGATCGCGGAGGCCGTCGCCTTGGCGGACGAGTACTCGACGGACGCCTCCGCCGGGTTCCTCTCGTCGGTGCTGGGCACGATCGCCGCCAACCCAGACGCGGAACTTTAGGAAGGACGTCGATGACTGACAAACCCGCCATGTTGGTGCTGGAGGACGGCACCACGTTCGAGGGCGTGGCTTTCGGGGCAATCGGTGAAACCGTCGGTGAGGCCGTCTTCAACACCGCCATGACGGGCTACCAGGAGACACTGACCGACCCCAGCTATCACCGTCAGGTGGTGGTGGCGACGGCACCGCAGATCGGCAACACCGGCTGGAATGACGAGGACGACGAGTCCGCCCGCATTTGGGTGGCCGGTTACGTCGTGCGGGATCCGTCACCGCGGCCCTCCAACTGGCGTTCCAAGAGGAGCCTGGAAGACGAACTGAGGGCTCAGGGCATCGTCGGGGCGGCCGGCATCGACACCAGGGAGCTGACCAGGCATCTTCGCGACAAGGGCGCCATGCGGGTTGGTGTGTCGTCGCTGCAAACCACGGCGGACGCGCTGTTGGAAAAGGTTCTGGCCAGCCCGCCGATGGCGGGTGCCAACCTGGTGGGTGACGTCACCACCGCGCAGCCCTATTTGGTGGCGGCTGTGGGGGAACCTCGCTTCAAGGTGGCGGCCATCGACCTCGGGATCAAGTCCAACACACCGCGCCTGATGACGCGCCGGGGCATGGAGGTCCACGTCCTGCCGGCCACCTCGTCGATCAAGGACATCGCGGCCTTGAAACCAGACGGGGTGTTCTTCAGCAACGGCCCGGGCGACCCGTCGACGGCCGATGACATCATGGCGTTGACGCAGCGGGTACTGGACGCCGGCTACCCGATGTTCGGCATCTGCCTTGGCCATCAGGTGTTCGCGCGGGCCCTCGGCTTGAGCACCTACAAGTTGGCCTTCGGGCACCGTGGCATCAACCAGCCCGTCAAAGATCTGACCACCGGGCAGGTGGCGATCACGGCTCACAACCATGGTTTCGCCGTGACACCCGATGGAGACATGACAAGCGGTTTCGGTCAGGCCAGGGTCAGCCACATCTGTCTCAACGACAACGTCGTGGAGGGCTTGGAGCTGCGGCGAGACGGCAAGCTGGCCGCCTTCTCCGTGCAGTACCACCCGGAGGCGGCCGCCGGTCCGCACGACGCCGAGCACCTGTTCGACCGCTTCGCGGCGTTGATGGGGGAGGCCCATGCCTAAGCGCACAGACATCTCGTCCATCTTGGTCATCGGGTCTGGGCCCATCGTCATCGGCCAGGCCGCCGAGTTCGACTATTCCGGCACCCAAGCCTGCCGGGTGCTGCGGGCCGAGGGCTTCCGGGTCATCCTTGTCAACTCAAACCCGGCCACAATCATGACCGACCCCGAGTTCGCCGACGCCACCTACATCGAGCCGATCACCCCGGACGTGCTTGAGCGCGTCATCGAGGCCGAGCGCCCGAACGCGCTGCTGGCCACCCTGGGCGGACAGACGGCGCTGAACGCCGCCGTCGCCCTGCATGAACGCGGCGTGCTTGAGCGCTTCGGCGTCGAGCTGATCGGGGCGTCAATCGAGGCCATCCAGCGGGGTGAGGATCGGCAGGCATTCAAGCAGATCGTCGAGAACATCCACGGGATCGAGGGCGGAGACCCGGAGGTGGCCAGGTCGCATCTGTGCCACAGCGTCGATGAGGCGCTGGCGGCGGGGGACGATCTGGGCTTGCCGGTGGTGCTGCGACCCAGCTTCACGATGGGCGGGCTGGGCAGCGGGATTGCCCGGACGCGGGACGAGCTGGTGCAACTGGTCAGCGTCGGCCTGGAGGCTTCGCCGGTGACTCAGGTGCTGGTGGAAGAGTCGGTCATC
>WRFI01000007.1 GCA_009778875.1 Propionibacteriaceae bacterium
CATGCCCGAACTGGTGGCCCAGCTGCACAGCTTCGTCGGCCTGGCCGCCGTGCTGGTTGGCTTCAACTCGTTCTTTGAGTCCACGGCCACCGCCCCGGCAAACCCGGTCGCCCACCTGGTGGAAGTTTTTGTCGGCATCTTCATCGGCGCCATCACCTTCACGGGTTCCATCGTGGCCTGGGGCAAGCTCAGTGAGCACATGCCGTCCAAGCCGCTGATGATCCCGGGCCGCAACTGGATCAACCTGGCCATCATCGTCCTGACGGTGGGCTTGGGCTTCTGGTTCGTCATCAATGGCAAGCACGCCAGCGGTCTGACGATCATGACGCTGATCCCGCTGATCCTCATGACCGTCCTGGCCCTGCTACTCGGCCTGCACCTGGTGTTCGCCATCGGCGGCGCCGACATGCCGGTCGTCGTCTCGATGCTGAACAGCTACTCCGGCTGGGCGGCGGCCTTCGCCGGCTTCATGCTGGGAGTTCCGGTGCTCGTCATCACGGGCTGCCTGGTCGGTGCCTCCGGTGCCATTCTGAGCTACATCATGTGCCGGGCGATGAACCGTTCGTTCATCTCGGTGATCCTGGGCGGCTTCGGTGTCGAGTCCGGTACTGTCGTCGGCGGCGACGAGCAGGGCGAGATCCACGAGATCAAGCCGGACGCCGTGGCCGAACTGCTGTGGGACGCCAACTCCGTCATCATCACGCCCGGCTACGGCATGGCCGTCGCCCAGGCCCAGTCGGCTGTGGCCGACCTGACGAGCCGGCTTCGCGCCCACGGCGTCGAGGTCCGTTTCGCGATCCACCCGGTGGCGGGGCGCCTGCCCGGCCACATGAATGTGCTGCTGGCCGAGGCCAAGGTGCCTTACGACATCGTCCTCGAAATGGACGAGATCAACGACGACTTCAAGAACACTGACGTCGTACTCGTCATCGGCGCCAACGACACGGTCAACCCGGCCGCCATGGAGCCCGGCACGCCGATCTCCGGCATGCCGGTGTGCCACGTCTGGGAAGCCAAGGATTGCATCGTCTTCAAGCGTTCGATGAGCGCCGGCTACGCCGGTGTGCAAAACCCGTTGTTCTTCAAGGACAACACGTCGATGTGCTTCGGTGACGCAAAGACGACGATGCAGGCCATCGTCGCGGCCTTGCCGGCCTCGTAACAACACCCCCCCCCTTGGCGCCCCACTCGTCTCGTGCGGGTGGGGCGCCACATTTAGTAGACTGCGGTGGCAGGTGTAAAGGAGCGCGGTGAAAAAAGCGGGCCTGGTGGCGATCGCCGGTTGTTTGACGCTGGCGCTGGCGGGCTGCGCCGCACCGGTTGACGCACCGGCGCAACGGGCGACCACGCCGACGCCTTCCGCCACGCCGACGCCTTCCGCCACCCCAACACCCACCCCAACGCCCACACCAAATCTGCCGACGTTGACGCCACCGCGCCAATTCGATCTGGTGCACGCGGTTCGTCTTGGCCCCGCCGACCAGGTCGGCACTGGCATCTTGAGCGGCGACGACTTCATCACGGTGAACGCCAACACGGTTTGGGGCATAAACGTCCGCGACGGGTCCGTGGCCTTCAGTACGCCCCTGAATGGCCCAAGCCCAACGTGCTGGCATGAAGTGGTTGACGCCAACAGCGTCTACACCATCACCCTGAGTGACACCAACCCGGCCGCTGTCCGCGTCAGCGCCGTCGATCGCGGCAGCGGGGCGCTGGCCTGGGTCTTCCAGCCACCCGCCGGCGACATGCTGGTCGACGCAGACTGCAATTCTTTAAGCTTCGCCGTCACCTTGACAAGATACGGCCTGGTTGTGTCTTTGAGCCACGCCGACCAGACAACACTCGGCGCGCCCGTCACCAGCCTGTCGTGGATGCTCGACCCGTCATCGGGCCAGCCGGTCTGGCAGACCGACACGGCGGTGCTGGCCACCGACGGCGCCGACTTCGGCGTCTCGTCGGCGATGGCCCAGATACCGACACCGATGGGCGTGTACTTCTACCAGGCCAGCCCCGTCAACCTGGCGACCGGCGAGATCGGCCCGGCCTTTTGGCAGACAGGCAACTCCATGCAGCTCGCGGGCCGGTATGAACTGGCGGGGCGGGTCGGCAGCAACCTGGTCTTGCTGGCCCATACCCCCGGTACCCTCACCACCACGACCACCGTCTACCAGGTTTCGGCCGCCACCGGGGCGGCGACACCCCAGCCAGTGGCCAGGCTGCAGGCGACTAACCTGGACAACTGCCAGCTGGGGCCGTCCGGCCTGCTGGTCTGCACGGTGACGGACGACCCGATCATGGCCTTTGGTGTTTCCCTGACGGACGGCTCAACAGTTTGGCAACACGCCTTCAAGACGGCCAAATCCGCCTCCACCCCGGTGCTGTTCGGCGACTACCTGTACGGCTTCGACCCCAACACCTTGTCTTCCTATGTGCTGAACGCCACCGACGGCGCCGTTCTTTACGCGGCGCCCTACCCGCCGGCCATCGCCGTCAAGGAGACTGGGTTCGTGTTTTCCGTGCCCGGGGTGGACGGCGCCACCCCGTGGCAGTGCTGGTGGGCGACGGCTGTCGCCTGAGACGGGGTGGCTCCGCCGGTTGACATGGCGGGCGGAACGCCGGTTCGAGCTGGTGACGGCGCAGACGCCTGCCCAAGCCTGGTGGCCACTTGATCACGCGTCGAGTACGGCGTCTGTGCGCTCGGGCCGGCTGGAGCCCGCCGCGTCAACCACCCCGTCAGTCGCTTCGCGACTGCCACCCCTCCGCAGAGGGGAATTCCAACCTCACAGCGGTTTGATAGTTAGGCACCCCTCGGGAAATGCTGCCGTTGGACTAGTGTGGATACATGAAAACACGTCTTGGCTATTGGGCCGCCCCCGTCGGTGTGGCCGTGGTGATCGCCGGTATCGTGGCATTTTCCTCAAGCGCACAGGCCGACCCGTCGTTGCCGGACATCACGGCTCAACAGTTGGTGGCCAATGTTGCCTCAGCCCAGCCGGCGGCCTTCTCGGGCACCGTCGCCATCACCACCGATGTCGGCCTGCCCGACCTCAGCTCCCTGCAGAATCTGCTCGGCACGCAGTTGGGCGGTCTGACGTCCCTGCTTGGCGGCACCACGCAGGTCAAGGTGGCAGTGGATCCGGCCACGGGCGCCCGCGCCGAGATCAACTCCAACACGTCCGCCTGGGTGGCGGTCGCGAATGTTGCCAATGACGACGGCTGGCTGTACGTCTCCGACTCCAACTCGGCCACCCACCTGACGGCATCCGGCTCAAGCGCCGAATCCCCCGGCGACCCGGCCACCGCCATGACGCCCGAGGCCTTGGCCGACAAGCTGATCAACGCGGCCTCACCCAGCACCAGCTTCGAGGTGGCGCGCACCACGACTGTGGCCGGGCACGCCGCCTACACCCTCGTCATGACGCCGAAGGACGCCGGCAGCCTAATCTCGTCCGTCGACGTGATGGTTGACGCCACGACCTGGATGCCCCTGGGTGTCGAGATCTGGTCCACCCAGCTCGCCGACAACCCCGCCGTGAGCGTCAAATTCACCTCGCTGTCGTATTCCACCCCGAGCGCCTCGCTGTTCAACTTCACGGCCCCGCCGGGAGCGACCGTCGACGACGTCGACCTCAGCCAGCCGGCGCCAAACGCTTCCGATCAGGTCACCAGCTTCCCGACCTACCAGCCGGCAGCCACAGTGGTCGCCGGCCAGGGCTGGGCGTCCATCGTCGAGGTGGCCGGGCTGCCATCCGATGTGGTCGCGGCGTTGGCCGATCCGTCGCAGCTGGCCAGCATCCTCGGCGGCGGGCAGATCGACAGCTACGGCCCGTCCGGGCGAGGCGGCGACTTGTCACAGCTATTTGGCAGTCTCGCCCAGGTCACGGACCAGGGCACGGCCTATTCAACCTATCTGGGTTCGGTGCTGGTGACGCCTGACGGCAGAATCTTCTTAGGCTCTGTGCCCGTATCGTCCCTCGAATCGGCAGCAGCCGCCACCCAGTGAGCCAGGACGACGACGCGGCAAAGGTGACGGCTGACGCAGTCGTCACCACCACCGGTTTGGTGCGCCGCTTCGGCAAGCAGGTGGCCGTCGACGGCATCGATCTGGCGGTGCCACGCGGCTCCGTCTTCGGATTCCTGGGGCCCAACGGTTCCGGCAAAACCACCACCATCCGCCTGCTGCTCGGCCTGCTGGGCGCCGATGCCGGCACCATCGAACTGTTCAGCCAGCCGATCCCCAAGGCCGCCGGCAAGGTGCTGCCAAGGGTCGGCGCCGTCGTCGAGGGCCCCGCCTTCTTCCCGTACCTTTCCGGGGACGCCAACCTGGCCCGGCTGCAGGCCATTGACAAGACGGACGACCCTCACACCGCCCGTCGGCGCCGGGGGGAGGCCCTGGAGCGCGTCGGCCTGACGGCGGCCGCCCGCAAGCCCTACCACCACTACTCTTTGGGCATGAAGCAGCGCCTGGGCATCGCCGCGACCCTGATGAGACCGCGCGACCTGCTGATACTTGATGAGCCGACCAACGGGCTCGACCCGCAGGGCACCCGCGAGATCCGCAACCTCATCCGCACCCTGCACGCCGATGGCACCACCGTCATCGTCTCGTCCCACCTTCTGTCGGAGGTCGAGCAGGTGTGCACCCACGTCGGCATCATGTCGCGCGGACGGCTGATCGCCCAGCAGTCGATGGACGACCTGCGCACCGCCCGGGTGCCGAGACTCAGCGTCGAGGTGACCGCCGACACGACCACCGCCGCCCGAAAGGTGTTGGCCAAGCTCGGGCTGGCCCCCGATGGCACCGACGAGGCGTCCATGCTCGTCACCATCGGTGAGGTACCCGTCCCGAAGATCGCCAAAGCGCTGGTCGGGGCGGGGGCTGACATTCTCGGGTTGAGCCTTGAACAACCCGGGCTGGAAGACATTTTCGTCGAACTGACGGGGGCGGGGTTCGATGTCGCAGGTTGAGAACTTTGACGCCGTGCCCGGGGCGCTGTGGCGCGCAATCGGCAGTGAGATCGGCTTGGTGTTGCGGCGCCGCCGAAACCAGGTTCTGCTGGCCGGGCTGGCAGCCTTGCCGATTGTCATCGGGCTGGCGGTCAAGCTGGTCAGCTCGCACACGGACGGCGGTGTCGGCCTGATCACGAAGATCACCAACTCGGGACTGTTCCTGGCGGCCGTTGTTTTCGTCGTGTCGATGCCGCTTTTTTTGCCGCTGGTGATTTCGGTGGTGGCCGGTGATGCACTGGCCGCCGAGACGCAACTGGGCACCACCCGTTATGCCATGATCCTGCCGGTGTCGCGCACCAAATGGCTTGGAATGAAGGCCGTCGGGCTGGTGGTTTTCGTGATCGCCGGTGTGGCGACGGTGCTGGTCGTCTCACTCGTGGTGGGCTTCGCCCTATTCGGGGTCAGCGACATGACGCTGCTGTCCGGCGACACCATCGGCCCCTGGGCCGGGGTTGGGCGTATCGCCTTGATGTCGGTCTATGTCGTCGCGTCTGAGATGGGCATGGTGGCCGTCGGCTTGTTCATTTCGTCACTCACGGACGTGCCGATTGTGGCGATGGCGGGCACGGCCATCGTGCCGGCGGTGTGCACCGTTTTGCTGGCGGTGCCCCAGTTGCAGGCCATTCAGCCGGGCCTGTTAACCTATCACTGGTTGGACCTCACAACTTTCCTGTTCGCCCAGCCTGACGTCGCGCTGATCAGGCAAGGCTTGTTGGTCCAGCTGGCCTGGGTTGCCGTATTCGGGTCGTTGGCTTGGGCCCGCGTCGCCAGCACCGACGTCAAGGCCTAGGCCCGCAAACACTGACGGAGAACCGACTTGAAGACCTCACATGACACCGGGCCCGGTGGGAAAACTTTGAGTGTGATTGTGCCGTGTTTCAATTCGGCCGCCTATATGGACCACTGCATCGGTTCGCTGGTTGGCCAATGGGATGACGTCGAAGTCCTGGTGGTCGACGACGGTTCAACCGACGAGACCGGCTTCAAGGCAGACAGATGGCAGGCCGAGCATCCCGACATCGTGAAGACCATCCACCAGGCAAATAAGGGGCACGGCGGGGCCGTCATGACCGGATTGGCCGCCGCCCGCGGGCAATACGTCTATGTGGTTGATTCAGATGACTGGCTGGACGATGACGCCTTCAGCGTCACCCTGGCCCGGCTGCGCGGATTCATCAAGCACGCCCAGGTGGTCGACCTTTTGATTGTCAATTACGTCTACGAGCATGTGGCCAGCGGCGAGCGCAAGGTGATCGGTTACAAGGGGGCGCTGCCCCACAACCGTGTCTTCACCTGGCGCCAAACCGGCATGTTCGCGGTCGGCCACTACATCACCATGCACTCGGCGATCTACCGCACGCAATTGCTGAAGGACATCTGTTTGGTGCTGCCGGAGAACACCTTCTACGTTGACAACATTTTCGTCTTTGTGCCGTTGCCGCACACCAAAACTTTGTTCTATCTGCCAGTCGATCTGTACCGGTATTTCATCGGACGCGACGACCAGTCGGTGCAGGAAGGCTCATTGCTGAAGCGTCTTGACGAGCATTTCCGCATCACCGAAATCATGGCGTCCTCGGTGAAACTGCCCGATGACGCCCCCGAGCCCAAGCTCGCCAATTACCTGGAGCATTTCCTGGGCATCACCGTGACCATATCGTCGGTGTTCGCGGCGCTCGCGAACACAAGAGAATCGCTGGCCGGGCGCCAGCACATGTGGGATCACATCCGGGGCGTCAACCCGCAACTGGCTTCCCGCCTGATGCATCAAACCCTGGTCTGGGGGTCAAACCTGCCGGGGCAAAGCGGGCGGCGCATCACCGTGGCGTGCTATCGTGCTGCCCAACGGCTTTTCCACTTCAATTAAGGTTATCGTGCATCAGAACATCCCCTTCGCCGTCGGACTGGTCATGTTCGGGTCGTTCTGTTATGCGCTGGCGGCCAAGGTGCAGCGTTCGGCGGTGCGCGTCCAGGTGCGCGAGAACACCACCAACAAGCGCATGAATGTGCGACAGATCTTCCTTCTGCTGCTTGACCCGAAATGGTGGCTGGGCGTCGGTTTGATGACGGTGTCGCTGGTGTGCCAGGTTCTCGGTTTGTACATGGCGCCAGTGTCGGTGGTGCAGCCCGTCGGGCTGATGGCCTTCCCCTGGTCAATCCTGTTGACGGCCAGGTCGTTGGGCCCAAACCCCAAGCGCGTGATCGCGCCGACTGTTGGAACGGTGGCGGTGATTGCCGGATTCGTTTTGCTGGTGTCGGTGCACTCCAGCCCGACGATTGATATTCGCCCCGCGCGTATCATCGTGGCCGCTGGCGTGGTCTACGCCCTGGTTGGCCTGATGGCCCTGCTTGGGTCGCACGGCCCCCGCCAGTGGCGTCCCCTCTTCTGGGGTTCCGGCGGCGCGATGCTGTACGGGCTTGAGGCCGCCGTGGTGAAGGTGATCCTTGAATACGCCGCCAATCACACCTGGTGGCAGCAACCCGTCATCTGGGGCATCATCGCCGTCCTGCTGGCAGGCAGCGGGGTGGCCGGCCTGATGATCCAGCAAGGCTATGCCACCGGCGCCGCCCATGTGGTGGTGGCGTGCACCACCGTCACCGCCCCGGTGATTTCGGTGACCTTCGGCATCATTGTGCTGGCCGAAGGCCGCCTGCTGACACCTGGCCCCTCGGTCGGCCTGGTCGCCCTGGGCTTGGCGGCCATCGCGGGCGTCGCCCTGACGGCCTGGGTCAGCCGGGTTGCGCTGGATGACCACCCCGTCGGCTCCGCCGCCAACCCTCCAAAGGAGGGGAATCAAAGCGGGGAACGGTAGCGCTCGCTGGCCTGCACCGTGCCGGTCCGGGCGTCGATGTGCAGAACCAACGCCTCGCCGGGCTTCATCGGCACCGTCTCGATGTCCTCGCCCCAGCCCAGGGACGCCGCCATCGCCGGCAGGCCCGGCAGGTGACCGCACACGGCGCGGGGCACACCGTCCGCCAGCAGATCGGCGCGCAGCTCCCGCATGAGCCGGGCCAGGTCGGACGGGCGGGCATCATCGGCCAGCTCGGGTCTGGGTTCGACCTTCACATGACGGCTTTGCGAATACGGCTGCAACGTCTGCTTGCAGCGAACCGCCGGCGACGCCATCAGCGCGCCCACCCCGTAGGCGGCCAGCAGATCGCGCAACCGTTTGGCCTGCCGCTGCCCCCGCTCGCTGAGGGGACGCAGCGAGTCGGCCTTCGACCAGGTTTCCCGCGAGGCCGCCTTGGCGTGACGAATGATAATCAGCGTGCGGGTGGAGCCCAGGGCCAGAGCTTTCGTCAACACCTGACGCTCGTCCGCGTAGGTCAATGTGGCCAAAGCGTCAGCCACCGGGCGCCACGTCACGGCGTCGATTTCGTGCGGATCTGCCGGTGCCCGGCGAGACGAATCGGCGAGGCGCCCGACCCACCAATGCACCCGCTTGGTGGTGTTCTTCACCGGGTAGTCGATGACGGCCACTGGCCGGGCGGCCACGGCATGACAGCCGCTCTCCTCCGCCAGCTCGCGGCAGGCCGTCTCGGGCGGCAGTTCACCTTCGTCGATGTGCCCCTTCGGCAGCACCCAGTCTTGCCAGGCGGGCCGGTGAACCGTCAATACCTCGGTGCCGCTGGCCCCTTGGCGCCACACCACCAGCCCGGCTGCCCTGACGACTGGACGTCCCACCGCGACGGCCATCAGCGGCGACGTCCAGCCATTGCGGTGATCAAATACTCCTGCATGTCACGCAGCGGTTTTCCGTCCGCATCGACGGTGCGCGGCGACCATTCAAGGTCGTGCAGACGCCAGGTGACCGTTCCCGGATCGAAGGCGATGTCGAACAGGTCACCTATCTCGGCGATATGCGCGGCGTGGTTGATGCCAACGATCACCTCGACGCGACGGTCAAGGTTTCTGTGCATCATGTCGGCGGACCCGATGCCGACCACCGGGTGGCCGGCGTTCTCAAACCAGTACAGGCGCGAATGCTCCAGGAAACGCCCCAGGATGGAGATGATCTCGATGTTCTCGCTCAACCCCGGCACACCGGGACGGATCGTGCAGGTGCCGCGCACCCACAATTGCACCTGCACCCCGGCCTGGCTGGCCCGGTACAGCGCATCGATGATGGCCTCGTCGACGATTGAGTTGACCTTCATGCGCACGCGGGCCGGCAGCCCGGCGCGGTGGTTTTCGATCTCCTTTTCGATGTTCTCGAGCAGCCCGACGCGGACCCCGGCCGGGGCCACCATCAAGCGGCGGTAGTTCGATTCGTGGCTCATGCCGGACAGGTGGTTGAACAGACGGGACACGTCGTCGGTGATTATCGGGTTGGCCGTCAGCAGGCCCATGTCCTCGTATAGCCGGGCCGTCTTCGGATTGTAGTTGCCGGTGCCGACGTGGGCGTAGCGGCGCAGGCCCTCGGCCTCGTCGCGCACAACCAGGATGAGCTTGCAGTGCGTTTTCAATCCGACCATTCCATAGACGACGTGGACGCCGTACTTTTCCAGCTTGCGCGCCCAGGCAATGTTAGCTTCCTCATCAAAACGGGCCTTGATTTCCACGACGGCCAAAACCTGTTTGCCGGCCTTGGCGGCCTCGATCAAGGCATCGACGATCGGCGAATCGCCGCTGGTGCGGTACAGCGTCAGCTTGATGGCCAGCACCTTCGGGTCGGCGGCGGCCTGCTCGACCAGCCGCTGCACGCTGGTGGCGAAGGAATCGTAGGGGTGATGCAGCAAGACGTCGCGCTTGCGCACGGCGGCGAAAACGTCGGCCGACCGGGCGGTTTCCACCTCGGCCAGGTGCGGGTGCGTCTTGGGCAGGAAATTGGGGTATTTGAGGTCTTCCCGCTCGACGTCGGCAATTGTGAAAAGGCCCGTCAAATCGAGTGGCGCCCGCAGCCGGAAAATCTCGCGCTCCGTCACGTTCAGCTGGCGCACGAGCATTTCGAGCATCTCGTCGTCGATGTCCTTCTCGACCTCCAGCCGCACCGGGGGACGTCCCGTCCGGCGGCGCAGCAATTCGGTCTCCAACGCGTAGAGCAGGTTTTCGGCGTCGTCCTCCTCGACCTCAATATCTTCGTTGCGGGTCACCCGGAATGTGGTGTGCTGCAGGATCTGCATTCCCGTGAATACCTTGTCCAGGTGGTAGATCATCACCGATTCCAGCGGCACAAACCGTCCGTCACCAATCGGTATGAAACGGTCGAGGATTGTCGGCACCTTGATGCGGGCGAACTGCCTGGCGCCCGTTGACGGGTTGCGCAGCAGCACCGCGATATTCAGGCTGAGCCCCGAAATGTACGGGAACGGGTGGGACGGATCGACGGTCAGCGGCGTCAGGACGGGGAAAATCCGGTCGGTGAACAGCAGATTCATGCGTTCGCGCTCGTCTTCGTCGAGGTCCGCGCAATCCAGAACCTGAATGCCGTGGGCGGCCAGTTCGGGGGCCACCTGGTTGAAATAGACGTCCTCCTCATCGTCAACCAGCTCGTGGGCGCGCGCCAGGATGGCGGCGTGCAGTTCCCGCGGCCCCATGCCATTGGTCGACGGCACGGCCACCCCGGCATCGATGCGCCGCTTGAGGCCGGCCACCCGCACCATGAAAAACTCGTCCAGATTCGAACTGAAAATGGCCAGAAAGCGGGCGCGCTCCAGCAAGGGAACCCGCACCTTGTCTTTGGCCAGGTCGAGCACGCGGTTGTTGAACGCCAGCCAGCCGAGTTCGCGGTCGCCGTAACGGTCAACCGGCAAAGGCGTGTCGTCGTCCTGCGGTACGGCAACCGGCTGCGGCGGGCTGGCCGGTGGATCAGGCGTCACCCGCACCGGCACATCTGCCGATGTCTCCTCAACGGGCACTGCATCCACGAGTTTCTCCTTCATCATGGGGACGATTGCCGATCCGGGGGCTTGCCGCCCCAGATAACGCTACTCGTTCTCTCCCGCCCCGTCAGGCGTTCGGACGGGGCTAAAGCGGTATCCAACATTACGCACAGTCTGAATACAGTGTTCCAGGCGCGGGCCCAGTTTGGCCCGCAGCCGCCTGATGTGCACGTCGACGGTGCGGGTGCCGCCGAAATAGTCGTAGCCCCACACATCGGATAGCAGCTGCTCGCGGGTCAATACCCGTCCCTCATGGCCCACCATGTACTTCAGCAGCTCGAACTCGGTGTACGTCAGATCGATGGAGTTGCCGTAGGCGGTGGCCGTGTAGCTGGCGTCGTCGATGGTCAGCGGGCCGGCCACCAGGGCCGACGATTCCGGTGTCGACTCAATCAGCAGGCGCACACGCGCATCCATCTCGGCCGCTGTCACCGTGTCGACGACGAAATCGTCGATGCCCCAGCCGCTTGTCAGCACCGGCAGGGACGCCACGGGCACGATCAGCAAGACCCTGTTCTGGCTGGCCGTCACCAACAGTTGACAGGTGGTGCGGGCCTGCATCAGATCTGCCCGGCCGTCCACCACGACGAGGTCTGCCACGCCGGGATGGCTGAGTGCCGCGTCGGCGCCGCGCACCGGCACCACCTCGTGCGGCAGCATGTCCAGGGCAGGCAGCGGTACGCCGGCGCGCTGATTCGCCGGGCTCACCAGCAGAATCCGGGCCACAGCCACCTCCAGCCTCTCGTCGTGATTCTCACCCAACAATACCGGTCGAACCCACTTCAGGAAGACACACCGGTAGGCTTGACGATATGAGCAATACCAAACCGGCCGGCCAAATCGACCATCAGCGGGTGCAGGCGGCGGTGCGGGAGTTCCTGATCGGCATTGGTGAGGACCCCGACCGTGAAGGCCTGGCGGGCACCCCGGAGCGCGTCGCCCGCGCCTGCGACGAGATTTTTGCCGGGTTGGGCGAGGACGCCACGCAGGTGCTTGCCACCACCTTCGATGCCAGCCATGACGAGATGGTGCTGGTGCGCGACATCGACGTCCATTCGATCTGCGAGCATCACCTGCTGCCTTTCGAAGGCGTGGCCCACGTGGCCTATATTCCGCCTGCCAACGGCCGCATCACCGGTTTGTCGAAGCTGGCCCGCCTGGTTGATGTGTATGCCCGCCGTCCCCAGGTGCAAGAACGCCTGACGACCCAGATTGCCGACGCCTTGACCACCCAGCTGGGGGCTCGCGGCGTGCTGGTCGTCGTCGATTGCGAGCACCTGTGCATGACCATGCGCGGCGTCAAGAAGCCCGGCTCGCACACCGTCACCTCAGCCGTGCGGGGCCTGTTGCGCAACCCGGCGACCCGCGCCGAGGCCATGAGCCTGATAATGGGCAGCCAGCGATGACAAACGGCGACACCTGGCGCCCCACCAAGGTGATGGGCGTGGTCAATGTGACGCCCGATTCATTCTTTGACGGCGGCAAGTGGATCAACCCGACCGCCGCCATCAATCACGGTTTGGATCTGGTCGAAGCGGGGGCCGACGTTTTGGATGTGGGCGCCGAATCAACCAGGCCGGGCTTCGAGCCCGTGCCCGCCGATGAGCAACTGCGCCGCCTGCTACCCGTCCTCTACGGTCTGGAACAAGCCGGTGTGCCGATTTCTGTCGACACCCGTGACGCGCGCGTCGCGCATGAAGCGATATCGGCCGGGGCCACCATCATCAATGACGTCAGCGGCGGTGACGGCGACCCGACAATGTTTGACCTCGTGGCGCAAGCCGGTGTCGATTACGTCTGCCAAAGCTGGCGCCGCGGAATGCCCGCCACGAATTGGCGGGCCACGCTGGACGATTTGCTCTGGCGGCGCGACGCCTGCCTGGATGCCGGCATCTGCGCTGAACACATCATTTTGGATCCCGGCCTGGGTTTTGGCGGTGACCTACAAGATGACTGGGGTATCCTGGCCCACCTCGGCGCCTTCACGGCCCTGCCCCACCGCATCCTTATCGGCGCGTCCAACAAACGGTTTGTGCAGCAGGCCGGCAATGACACCCCCCAGGCCGTCACGACGTCAAATATTGCCATCACCGCCTGGTGTGCGACCCAGGGCGTTTGGGCTGTCCGGACACACACCGTCACCGAACACAAGCAGGCAATTGCGGTTATCGGCCGGATCATTGAGGATTGACAGATGCGAATCGAGATCAAGGGGCTGCGCGCCAAAGGTTTCCACGGCGTTAGGGATTACGAGCGCCGCGATGGCCAGGAATTCGTCGTCGATGTCACATTGAACCGTCCAGAGCCATTCGTTGACGCGCTCGCGGCTACCGTCGATTATTCGCGAATTGCCAACACCGTTGTTGATGCTATTGGCGGCCGCCCGGTCGATCTGATTGAAACGCTGGCCCAGAATATCGCCGACCAACTGCTGCGCGACCGCCCATCATTGCGATCGGTGCGCGTGGCTGTGCACAAGCCCGATGCGCCGCTGAAGGTGAGCTTCGATGACGTGATCTGCCACGTCAAGCGGGCCCGCCAATGCCCTGCCACCGGATTCGTGCTGAGCCTCGGCACCAATTTGGGTGAACTTGATGACAACCTGCGCCAGGGGTTGGCCGCTCTGTCGGAAACGCCAGGAGTCGACCTGACGGCCTGCTCCAGCATTTACCGCACCACCCCCGTAGAGGTTGGCGACGACCCGCAGCCCGATTATCACAACCTGGTGGTCACCGGGTTGACGACACTTTCACCCCACGAATTGCTGCACCGGACGGCGTCAATCGAACAGGCCTTGGGACGCACCCGCCCCTATCAGCACGCGCCCCGCACCATGGATATTGACATAATCGCACTTGGTGACGCCGTCATTGATGACGACGAACTGACGCTGCCCCACCCCCGCGCCTGGCAAAGAGCCTTCGTCTTGGTGCCCTGGGCGGAAATCGCCCCGCAGGCGAGACTGCCACAGGGTCCGATTGCCGATTTGGCCGCCTCATTGGACCACACGACGGTGTCCAAACTGTCGCCAATGTGGTGATTTGAGTCAAAAACGGTGGTTAATTCCTCTGCTTTGGGGGAAATGAGGGAGAAAATACGCGTGGCGGCGGGTCGAATGTCATATACTGTTAAGCGACAATTAACGTCAAACAAATCCAGCTAAGGAGTCCAATCAATGGCCACAAAGACAATCGTCCGCATAGTTGACGATATCGACGGCTCTCCCGCCACCAAGTCCTTTTCTTTTTCTTGGGGTGGGTACAAGTATCACATCGACCTGAACGATACCCATGCCGCCACACTGAAAGCTGACTTTGACCGGTGGATCAAAGTTGCAAAGCGCGAGCGCTACGGCGGCAAGCCGGCTGCGGCTGTCGAAGCACCGGTCGCCGCACCGGCCCCGAAGCCTGCCCCCAAGCCCGTCGCGAAGCCTGCCGCCAAGCCGGCCGCCAAGCCGGCCGTCAAGCCCGCCGCGAAGGTTGCCACCAAGGCACCTGCCAAGCCGCGCCGCCGCGCCGCCAAGAAGCCAACCGGCCCCAGCCCGGCGGAAGTCCGCGCCTGGGCCACCGTCGAGGGCATCAAGGTCGCCGATCGCGGCCGCCTGGCACCGGCCCTCGTGGAGCAATTCCTGGCAGCCAAGGCCGCCGCCAAGGCAGCCCTCTGAACAGCACCTCCAGAAGCGAGCCGGGGAACATCTCCGGCTCGCTGCACGTTATGACCAGGGTAGAATGGATGGTTGGCCGTCGCTGAGGAGAAAAAGACATGTTTGAACGATTTACCGACCGGGCACGCCGGGTCATCGTGCTGGCGCAGGACGAGGCCAAGCTGCTGAATCACAACTACATCGGCACGGAGCACATTCTGCTTGGCCTGATCCACGAGGGAGAAGGCGTGGCGGCTCAGGCGCTGGAACAGTTGGGCGTCACCCTGGAGAAGGTTCGGGCGCAACTCGAAGAGATCATCGGGCATGGCCCGAACCCGCCGACCGGGCACATCCCCTTCACCCCAAGGGCCAAGAAGGTTTTGGAGTTGTCGCTGCGCGAGGCCCTGCAAATGAACCATTCCTACATCGGCACGGAGCATGTTTTGCTAGGAATTTGCCGTGAAGGTGAAGGTGTGGCAGCCCAGGTTCTCATCAAGCTTGGTGTCGACCTGGGGCGGGTGCGCAGCACCGTCATGCAGCTGATGCAGGGCACCGGGCAGGAACCCGAAAGCCGTGGCCCCGAACCCGTCGAGATTGGTGCTGGTGTCGGTGGACGGGTTGGCGCCAGCCCGTCCGGGAACTCCGTGCTCGACCAATTCGGGCGCAACCTGACGCAGGCGGCCCGCGAAAACAAGCTTGACCCTGTCATTGGCCGCGAAAAGGAGATTGAACGGGTGATGACGGTGCTGAGCCGCCGCACCAAAAACAACCCCGTGCTGATCGGCCAGCCCGGCGTCGGCAAGACCGCCGTCGTCGAAGGCCTGGCCCAGGCCATCGTCCGCGGTGATGTGCCCGAGACGCTTCGGGACAAGCAGATCTATACCCTAGATTTGGGCGCCCTGATTGCCGGTTCGCGATATCGCGGCGATTTCGAGGAGCGCCTGAAAAAGGTGCTGAAAGAGATCAAGACGCGCGGTGACATCATGCTGTTTATCGACGAGATCCATACCCTCGTCGGGGCTGGGGCCGCCGAAGGCGCCGTCGATGCGTCCTCCATTCTCAAGCCCATGCTGGCCCGCGGCGAGCTTCAAACCATTGGTGCGACGACGCTGGATGAATACCGCAAACATATCGAAAAGGACGCCGCCCTGGAGCGCCGTTTCCAGCCTATCCAGGTTGAACAGCCGTCAATTGCGCTGACCGTCGATATTTTGAAGGGTCTGCGCGACCGGTATGAGGCTCACCACCGCGTCACCATCACCGACGAGGCACTGGTGGCGGCCGCCAACTTGGCCGACCGCTATGTGCAGGATCGTTTCCTGCCGGACAAGGCCATCGATCTTATCGACGAGGCCGGCGCCCGGATGCGGATTTCCAAGATGACCGCACCGCCCGACCTGCGCGAGATTGACGAGAAAATCGCGGCGGTGCGGGCCCAGAAAGAGGCCGCCATCGACGCCCAGGATTTCGAGGTCGCCGCCAAGTTCCGCGATGAGGAGCGAATTCTCGGCGAAAAGCGGCTTGAGCAGGAAAAGGCCTGGCATGAGGGCGAGGACACCACCCCGGCCATCATCACAGAGGAAGAAATTGCCCAGGTTCTGTCGTCCAGCACCGGTGTGCCGGTTTCGCGTCTGACCGAGGAGGAATCGGCCCGTCTGCTGCAGATGGAAGCCGAAATCGGTAAGCGCTACATCGGCCAGAATGACGCGGTCAAAGCTTTGGCACGCTCGATTCGTCGCACCCGGGCGGGCCTCAAAGACCCCAAGCGTCCCAGCGGTTCGTTCATCTTTGCGGGCCCGTCAGGCGTCGGCAAGACGGAGTTGACGAAGGCGCTGACGGAATTCCTGTTCGGCGACGAGGACGCGCTCATAACCTTGGACATGAGCGAGTACTCCGAGAAGCACACGGCATCGAGAATGTTCGGTTCACCACCTGGTTACGTCGGCTATGAAGAGGGCGGCCAATTGACGGAAAAGGTCCGCCGCAAGCCCTTCTCGGTTGTCCTTTTCGACGAAATCGAAAAGGCTCACCCCGACATTTTCAATTCGCTCTTGCAGATTCTGGACGAGGGTCGTCTGACCGACGCCCAGGGCCGGGTCGTCGATTTCAAGAACACCGTCATCGTCATGACAACCAACCTCGGCACCCGCGACATCTCCAAATCGGTCAATCTGGGTTTCACCCGGGCGGGCGATGAGACGTCCAGCTACGAGAACATGAAAGCCAAGGTGACGGACGAGCTGAAGCAGCACTTCCGTCCGGAGTTTTTGAACCGCGTTGACGAAGTGATCGTCTTCCACCAGCTCACCACCGAGGATATCGAAAACATCGTCGACCTCATGATCGGCCAATTGGAGCTGCGTCTGGCCGACAAAGACATGGGTATCGAGTTGACCCCGGCCGCCAAGGCCCTGATCGCCAAGCGCGGTTATGACCCGGTGCTGGGTGCCCGTCCTCTGCGCCGGGCCATCCAACGCGATATCGAGGACCCGCTGGCGGAACGCATCCTTTATGGCGAGCTGTCCCCCGGCTCAATCGTGGTGGTCGACGTACCGGCCGAAGGTGAGACGGCAACGGAAAGTGAAGTCTTCACCTTCAAAGGCGTCCCGAAAGGCGAGACGCCCGACGTCGCGCCGCTGGAGGACATCGTCGCCGGCCCGGCCACCGATGAACCACCGGTTGGCTGACCGCCCGCGATTAGTTAAAACCAATGTTGAACGCATCGCCTAAGCTTGTGCTGTTGCTCTGACGAAAGGAACCCTATGAAGCGCGCCGCGCTGTCACTGATCGCCCTGGCCGCCTTGGGGGCCCTCACCTTGACTGGGTGCTCGCCATCCACGACCCCACCATCTGGTGCCGGTGCCTCCGGTGACGCCGTCCCGGCGCTTCGAGTTGGTACCTTGCAGACGGACGACCTGCTGCCGCTCTGGGTGGCCGAGGATCAGGGCATGCTGCAGGCCGCCGGGCTTGACGTGACGATCACGACCTTCCAGTCGGCCCAGGACCAGATCGCTGCCGTCACCGCCGGCCAGATCGACGCCATCATGACGGACATGGTTGTCGGCGCCCAGTTGAGCGCCGGCGGGGTGCCGATGCGTTACGTCACCCTCATGCAGGGCGCCCCGGCCGGCGTCGTGGCGGGTGCCGGCACGGGCATCACGACCGCGGCGGACCTGGCAGGCGTGGAGACGGGCTGCTCGTCGCCGACGATCCTGGAGTTCATCTACGACAAGGCACTGGCCGACGCCGGGGTACCCGCCGACCAGATCAAGACGACCGAGATCAAGTCGCTGCCGGTGCGCCTGCAGATGCTGACGTCCGGCCAGATCAAGGCGGCGGCGCTGCCCTGGACGCTGTTCCAGCTGGCGGTTGCCCAAGGCGCCGTGCCGGTGCTGGGGATCGACCAGGTGGGCAGCTACACATCGACGGTGTTCACCGTCGCGGAGAAGTGGCTCGACCAGCCGGGGGCGACGAGCGCCATGACCACTCTGCTGGCCCAGTGGGACAAGGCTGTCGACGTCATCAACGCCGACCCCGGCGCCCAACGCGCCCTGCTGGCCAGCAAGGCCAACCTGCCGTCACCCCTGGACACCACCTACCAGGTGCGCCAGTACCCGCCGTCTGGGCCTCCGCCGGTCCAACAGGTCACCGATGTGCTCACGTGGATGACCGCCAAGGGCTACCTGAAGGCCCCGCTGACGGCGGCAGACCTGATCTGGCAGGCATGAACCGTGGCCTGAGCTACACGCTGGCCACCGTCTTCGTCCTGGTGGTCTGGCAGGGTGTGGCGCTGGCGATCCACAACCCCGCCCTGCCGACCGCCACCGCCGCCGTCCAGGCCCTTTGGGTGTGGCGGGCTGGCATTGCCCCACACCTGCTGGCCTCCCTGCTCGTCATCATCTCGTCCATCGCGATTGGCATGGTGCTGGGCCTGCCGATCGGGCTGGCATTGGGCCGGATGCCGAAGCTCGACCGGCTTGCCGCGCCGCTGGTGTTTCTGCTTTACCCCATACCCAAGGTGGTGTTCGTGCCGGTGCTGCTGGTGCTGCTCGGGTTGGGCAATGCGCCGAAAATCGTCCTGATCGCCATCGTCATCTTTTTCCAGACGATCGTGTCAACCCGGGACGCCGCCCGCGCCGTCAGGAAAGACTTCGTTGACGCCATGCTGGCGCTTGGCATGACGCCGTGGCAGGTGGCCTGGTATCTGGTGTTCCCGGTCAGCCTGCCCGCTGTGTGCACCGCCGTGCGGATCAACATCGCCACCGCCATCGCGATTCTGTTTCTGGCCGAATCGATCGCCGGGTCGTCCGGGCTGGGCTATTTCATCGTCCAAATGTGGGGACGCCTTGACTATGCCGCCATGTTTGCCGGCATCATCGCGCTGGCCGTCCTGGGCGTCGTCTTGTATGAAAGTGTCGCGGCGGTCGAGCGCCATTGGCTCGGTTGGGCCGACGGGGTCAGCGCCCAATCGTGAGGGCTACTCGGCCATTTCCCACATGCGCCGCAGTTCAGCCAGCTCCGGCTGGCCCGGCGCCGAGGACTCCCCCACCGTCGCGAACGTCGCCGATGATCCAAAAATGTGCCCCAACACGCGGCTGACAAGGCCTCTCTCCCCCATCGCCATGGTTATCAGGGGCACCTTGGCGTCGTCCACGCGTTCCGCCGTGGCATTCATCAACGTCGTCACGTCGGCGTCGCGGCGCGCCGTCACCGCCACCTTGACGACATCGACTTGAGCTTCCTCGATGAGCGCGAGGGTGCGGATGATGGCGTCCTCTGAGGGTGTGCCAACCACGTCGTGCCACGAGCCGATCACCGGCACCTTGTAGTCGTGGGCGGCAGCGATCAGCCGCAGCGACGCCGGGTGACGGACCTCGACGTCAACGATTGACGCGGCATGAGCACGGATGACGGCCTGCGTGACGGCCTCATAGTTCGCGTCGCCCAATGGCGAACCATCGCCACCCTCGGCGACGGTGCGCCAGGTGAAGATCAGCGGTTTGGGGGCGACCAGAACCCGCAGAATCGAGGCCAGGGCCACAATCCGGTCGGCCTCGGGCAGTTGCGTTATCCTCACCCCGCGGGCGATCTTCGGCTGCTCGGCCAGGTAGTCGGCCCGCCACTCGACCATTTCGGCGTCGGTGTCGGCGATTCTGATGGCCTGGTCTTGGGCCACCTTGGAGCTGGCGGCAACGATCGGCACAATCACTCGCGCCGGGCCAACGGGGTCAGGCCACCAAACCGGGGCCTCTTCGAGCGGAAAATCTGAATCCGACACGCTGGCCAGGATACCATCAGCGCGGGCTGGTGGCCGTCAACTTGGCGAATCCGACGGCCCGATCGGGTGACGGGCGGACGTCCTGATTGGCGATCAGCGTCAGCCAGGTGTCGGTCGGCATGAGACCCGAGGCGCCCGGCACTGCGCCAAGCACCCAATCGTCGTCGCTTTGGACGGTCAGGTCGCGAGGCGACGTCACCAGCGTGTAGGTGTAGGTGGCCAGGCAGGTTTGCAGGGTGATTGTGTCACCGGCGTTGAGCTTCAAGATGCCGTCGAACGCCCCGCCGGCGGCTCGTTGGCCCACCACCGCCATGTTGCCGACCTGGCCCGGTGCGGCAGTTTGCTGATACCAGCCGACCCCGCCGTCAAGGGCCGCGTTCGACACACCGGCCCGAACCGGCCAAGCCGTCGACCCCGGCAGGGTTAAGACGCCGATGGTGACGTCGGCCGCGACGGCGTGGGCGTCGGCCCCGTTGAAGCCTGGGTCCAGTTGGCAGGCCGACAGGTAGGCGCTGCTTTCGCTGGAAGCCCGGCTGGCCGCCTGAAGACCGGCCCCCCAAAACCTCCACCAGCCGAACGCCGCCGCCACGGCGAAGGCCGCCGCCACCAGCGCCACCGCCAGGCGGAAGGGCCAGCGCTTGGGTGTCGGCTCAGTCATGCCATCAAGTCTAGGAGACTGCCGGCGTCAGCCGTACCAGCTCAGCTCGCTGACCGAGCGCGGCGGGGACGGGGCGGCGTCGGCGTCCATGAAGGGCTTCGCACCGCCCGTCCAGCGCCTCAGGGCGTCGTCGTACATGAAGGCGCAGGGGAAAGCCGCGCCGGCGGCGCGTCTTACCAGGGCGTCGACTGGCAGCGGCGTCTGGCTGGCGCCGATCACCAGGTTGGTGACCCGCTGGGCTTTGAGCGCGCTGGGTTCCACCAGCAGGCCAGTGGCGGAAAACACCGCGCCGATCGTGGCAACAACGCGCTTGGACCAGTCATGCGGGTGGGCGTCTATCAGGTTGACGGCCAACAGCCCGCCAGATGCCAAGACACGCGAGGCGTCTTCCATGAACTCTTCACTGACAAGGGACGCCGGCACCTGACGATGGTCGAAGGCGTCCAGGATGACAACGTCGGCGTAGGCATCGCGCATGGCGGCGATACCGGTGCGTCCGTCCTGGGCGCGAACTTTGATGCCGCTGTGCACACCCAGCGGGGCGAACTCGCGGACGGCCGCCGTGATGGCGGTGTCTGGTTCCAAGACGATCTGGGCGCTGTGCGGGCGGGTGGCGCCCACCCAGCGGGCCAGGCTCATGCCCGCACCGCCGATGTGGACGACCCGCAACCGCGCCCCATCAGGCCTGCCGGCCTGGTGGGCCCAGGCGTCAATCAGCCAGGTGATGCGCTGCATGTAGTCGAACTCCAGCCGCGCCGGGTGGGCCGGGTCAAGCCACGATTGGTCCGCGCCGTCCTTTGTCACCAGCCACGCCCCGGCGTTGTACGGATCAGGCACCAGATAGTCGCTGCTTTGCATAATGCAATTGTGACACCGGACTGCCTGCCGATGACCAAGCATGCCCCACCACTCCTGATATCGCATCGTCTAGGCTTGACTTGTGCCCATTTCTGCTCTGCCGCGACGCCTGCTGGCAGAGTTGGCTACCGCTTGGCGGGTGCGGGCCGTCCGCCAGGGTCTGTTGGGCACGTTTCTGATCGCGGTTGGGGCCCTGTCACCGGCGTTTCTGCCGCGGGTGTCCCCCTGGTGGGTTTGGTTGACGCCCCTGCACGCCAACGGCACGGTTTGGCGCGTCGGCGGCACCTTGCTGACCATGCTGGGCGCCTTGGTGCTGGTGGACGCGTGGTTCAGGCTGCGGCCGAACAGCGCCTACGACGACGAACCGCCACGTCCCTGGCCGGGCCTTCGCGCCAGCGTGCGCCATTGGTGGGCCGAGATCAACACGGCCGCCGCGCCAGTGGCCGCCGGCCTTAGCCAGCCGCTGGCCTGCCGGGGTTGGGCCGCCCTGTTTTGGTGGTCGCTGCCGCTGCTGGTGGCGCCGCCGGTTTTCAGCCAGGACGCCTACAGCTATGCCGCCCAGGGTTGGATCGTTCACAACGGGCTCGACCCGTATGCCGTCGGCCCCGGCATGCTGCCCGGCGGGTTCGCCGACCAGGTGGCCAGCGAGTGGCGCATGACGCCCGCCCCCTACGGCCCGCTGTCCCTGCGCATCAGCCAGCTGCTGGTGGCGGTGTGCGGCTACTCCCCCTATCTGTCGGCCTGGGCAGAGCGCTTGCCGGCCCTGCTCGGCGTCATCATGCTGGGCATCTTCCTGCCGCGGATCGCCCGTCAAATGCGGGTGGACGAGCACTTCGCCGCCTGGTTCGCCCTGCTCAACCCGATGCTCGTCATCTCGTTCATCGGCGGCGCCCACAATGACGCGCTGATGATGGGTCTCGCCGTTGTCGGAATATGGGTCGCCGGGCTGGGACTCCAAGCCGGTTCCACCGCCCGGTCAAGCACGCTGTGGTGGCTGCTCGGCGCCGTCATCGTCGGCATCGGCGCCACCGTCAAACAGCCGGCGTTGCTGACCGCCCTGGCTCTGCCGCTGCTCACCCGTCCCTGGACATCGTGGGCCTGGCGGGACGCTCTCACGACCATCGGACGGGTGCTGGCCAGCCTGGCCACCGCCACCGCCACGTTTGTGCTTGTCAGCTTCGGTTGCCGGCTCGGTTTCGGCTGGGTCAACTCCGTCAGCGTGCCCGGCCGGTCCGTCACCGTCGCGCCCTTCACGCTGCTGGGCGTGGCTGTCGAGCACGTCGCCGGATGGTTCGGCATCGCCTTGAACCAGGCCCACACGCTCGCCATGGCACGCGGGGTCGGCATCGGGTTCGGCGTCGTCATCATCATCTTTCTGGCGCTGACGCTGGCCCGCCGCCGTCCCATCGCCTTCGTGGCGTGGGGCTACCTGGCTGCCGCGATCACCGGCCCGGCGCTGCGCAGCTGGTACGTCCAGTGGTCCATCACACTTCTGCCGCTGACCCACCTCAGCCGCACCATGGTGCGCGTGTCGGTGTGGGGAATCTTGGTAATGTTCGGTTTCGACGCGGTATTCATGGCGATGCGCAACTCGGCCGTGGCGGTGTGCGTGGGCGCGCTCATGGCCATGGCCTGGGTGGCCTGGAATCATCTTCCGCTGGTTAGAAGGAGCAAATCATGACTGACGACGTAACCCCAAACGTGCTGGCCGCCCGCTACGCGACCCCCACCCTGCGGGCGATCTGGCACCCCGCCAACAAGGCCCGGGCCGAGCGCCGCTTCTGGGTGGCCGTCATGAAGGCGCAGCGAGACGCCGGCGTCAGCTTCGGCGCCGACGACCCCGACGAGGTGCTCGCCGCCTACGAGGCCCACCTGGACGACGTCGACCTGGCTTCGATCGATGCCCGCGAGCGGGTGACGCGCCACGACGTGAAGGCGCGGCTGGAAGAGTTCGACGCCCTGGCCGGCTTCGAGCACGCCCACAAGGGCCTGACGTCGCGCGACCTGACGGAAAACGTCGAGCAGTCGCAGATCCTGGCGTCGCTCGCCCTGTTGCGCCACAAGACGGTGGCCACCTTGGCGCGGCTGGCCGACCTGGCTGTGACGTTCGATGACCGCCCCGTCGCCGCGCGCACGCACAACGTGGCCGCCCAGGTGACGACGCTGGGCAAGCGCTTCGCCACCTGCGCCGACGAACTGCTGGTGGGGCTGGCCCGTCTGGACGATCTGCTGGCCCGCTACCCGCTGCGCGGCGTCAAGGGCCCGGTGGGGACGGCCCAGGACATGCTCGATCTGCTGGACGGGGACGAGGCCAAGCTCCACGCCCTTGAGGCGGGGCTGGCCGCCCAACTGGACTTCCGGCACCGGTTGGCGTCGGTCGGGCAGGTGTACCCGCGCAGCCTCGACTTCGACGTGGTGAGCTGCCTGGTGCAACTGGCCGCACCGCTTTCGTCCCTGGCTCTGTCGATTCGCCTGATGGCTGGCAATGAGCTTGTCAGCGAAGGTTTCAAGGAGGGCCAGGTGGGCAGTTCGGCCATGCCGCACAAGATGAACACCCGCTCGTGCGAGCGCGTCAACGGATTCCTGGTGCTGCTGCGGGGCTATGCCGCGATGACCGGCGAGCTGGCCGGCGCCCAATGGAACGAGGGCGACGTTTCGTGCTCCGTGGTGCGCCGCGTCGCCCTGCCGGACGCCTTCTACGCGATGGACGGAACCTTCGAGACGATGCTCACCGTCCTCGGCGACTTCACGGCGTTCCCGGCCGTCATGGACGCCGAGTTGCGCCGCTACCTGCCTTTCCTGACGACGACGAAGGTGCTGATGGCGGCCGTCCGCCAGGGGGTGGGGCGAGAAGTTGCCCACGAGGCGATCAAGCGTCACGCGGTGGCGGCGGCGTTGAGTATGCGCACCACCGGCGAGCATCATCTGCTTGACGATCTGGCCGCCGACCCCGTCCTGCGTCTTGGCCGCGGCGAGTTGGACGCCCTGATGGCGGCGCCCATCGATCTGACTGGCGCCGCCCAGGCCCAGGTGGCCGAGGTGGCCCGTCGCGTCGCGGCGGTGGTGGCCACCGACCCGGCCGCCGCCAGCTACACGCCCGGGGCGGTGCTGTAATGCGGATGGTGGTGCAGCGCGCCTCCAGCGGGTGCGTGGTGGTGGCGGGCGAGGTCGTCGGGGCGTTGCCGTCGCCCGGCCTGGTCGTGCTGATGGGCGTCACCCACACCGACACCCCGCAGATCGCCGCGAAGATGGCGGCCAAGCTGTGGGCGCTGCGAGTCTTTGACGGGGTGGCGGGCGAGAGGTGGGCCCGCTCGGCGTCCGATCTGGGCGCCCCCATCCTGCTGATCAGCCAGTTCACGCTGTACGCCGACACCCGCAAGGGACGCCGCCCGTCCTGGAGTGACGCCGCCCCCGGCGGGGTCGCCGAGCCGCTGGTGGGCGTGGTGGTAGAGACGCTTCAGGGCCTGGGCGCGCACGTCGAACAAGGTGTGTTCGGCGCCGACATGAAAGTCGAGCTGGTCAACGACGGTCCGGTGACAATAGTCCTAGATTCCGCTCCATAGGCGGAGCGGACGGGGTGAATTCCCCTCTGGGGAGGGGTGGCAGTCGCGAAGCGACTGACGGGGTGGTCTGCCGAGGGGTGCAGCGCCCCAGCCACGAAAAATTCCCCCCAAGCGGGTGCAGCGCCGGAGCCACGGAAGATTCCCCTCTGGGGAGGGGTGGCAGTCGCGGAGCGACTGACGGGGTGGTCTGCCGAGGGGTGCAGCGCCCTGGCCACGGAAAATTCCCCTCTGCGGAGGGGTGTCGGCGGAGCCGACGGGGTGGTCAGGACACCAGCGTCAAACCACCGCCGCCGACGTCGAACTTGACGTGATCGCCGTCTTTGACTTCGCCCGCGAGGATTGCCTTCGCCAGTTTGTCCTCGATGGTGGTTTGCAGCAGGCGGCGCAGCGGACGGGCGCCGTAGACGGGGTCGTAGCCGGTTTCCGCCAGCCAGGCCTTGCCTGCGTCTGTGACGTCGACGGTGATGCGCCGGTCAGCCAGGCGGGCGTTCAGGCGGGCCAGCGAGATGCCGACGATATGGGCCAGGTCATCGGGGGTCAGTGCGTCGAACAGGACTATCTCGTCCAGCCGGTTCAGGAACTCGGGGCGGAAGGCGGCGCGCACGACATCCATGACAGCGTCGCGCTTGGCTGCCTCGCTGAGGCTCTGGTCGGCCAGATACTGGGAGCCCAGGTTCGAGGTCATGATCAATATGACGTTGCGGAAGTCGACCGTGCGCCCCTGGCCGTCCGTCAGCCGTCCGTCGTCCAGCACCTGCAGCAGAATGTTGAAGACGTCCGGGTGGGCCTTCTCGACCTCGTCCAGCAGGACGACGCAGTAGGGGCGCCGGCGAACGGCCTCGGTGAGCTGGCCGCCCTCTTCGTAGCCGATGTAGCCGGGGGGCGCGCCGACCAGGCGCGAGACGGTGTGCTTTTCCATGTATTCGCTCATGTCGATGCGCACCATGGCGGTGTCGTCGTCGAATAGGAAGCCCGCCAGGGCCTTGGCCAGCTCCGTCTTGCCCACACCGGTCGGGCCGAGGAACAGGAACGAACCCGTGGGGCGGTTGGGGTCGGAGATGCCGGCCCGGCTTCGCCGCACCGCGTCGGCGACAGCCTGCACGGCTTTGGTTTGGCCGATCAGGCGCTGGCCGATGCGGCCTTCCATCGACAGCAGCTTTTCGGTTTCGCCCTCCAGCATCTTGCCCACCGGGATACCCGTCCAGGCGCTGACCACCTCGGCGATATCGGTGGCGGTGACCTCTTCGGAGACCATCGAATCGACCGGCCGCTTGGCCTCGGCCGCCTGACTCATCTGCTTCTCCAGGCCAGGGATCTCGCCGTACAGAATCTCCGACGCCCGGGCAAAGTCGCCCTCGCGCTGGGCCCGGTCGGCCTGGGTGCGCAGCGCGTCGATCTGCTCTTTCAGCTCGCCCACCTGGTTCAGCGAGGCCTTTTCGGCCGCCCAGCGGGCCTCCAGCGCCCGCAGCTTTTCCTGGGCGTCGGCCAGTTCGGCGTCAAGCACGGAAAGTCGCGACTTTGAGGCCGCGTCCTCTTCCTTGCTGACGGCAAACTGCTCCATCGTCAGGCGGGCGACTTGGCGGCGCAGGGCGTCGATCTCTTCGGGGGACGAGTCGATCTCCATCCGCAGACGGCTGGCCGCCTCGTCGATCAGATCGATCGCCTTGTCGGGCAGCTGCCGGCTGGTGATGTAGCGGTTTGACAGGTTGGCGGCGGCCACCAGCGCGCCGTCGGTGATGCGCACCTTGTGGTGTGCCTCGTAGCGTTCGCGCAGCCCGCGCAGGATGGCGACGGTGTCTTCGACGGACGGCTCGCCGACGAACACCTGCTGGAAGCGGCGCTCCAAGGCCGGGTCCTTCTCGATGCGCTCGCGGTACTCGTCCAAGGTGGTGGCGCCGATCATGCGCAGCTCGCCCCGGGCCAGCATCGGCTTGAGCATGTTGGACGCGTCCATGGCGCCTTCGCTGGCCCCGGCGCCGACGACGGTGTGCAGCTCGTCGATGAAGGTGATGATCTGGCCCTCGGCCGTCTTGATCTCGTTCAGGACGGCTTTCAGGCGCTCCTCGAATTCGCCGCGATACTTGGCCCCGGCCACCATGGACGCCAGGTCCAGCGAGACCACCCGGCGGCCTTTCAGCGAATCGGGCACGTCGCCGGCGACGACGCGCTGGGCCAGACCTTCGACGACGGCCGTCTTGCCGACACCCGGTTCGCCGATCAGCACCGGGTTGTTCTTGGTGCGGCGGCTCAGCACCTGGACGACGCGGCGGATCTCGGCGTCCCGCCCGATGACGGGGTCGAGTTTGCCGTCGCGGGCCCGGGCCGTCAGGTCGAGCGAATACTTGTCGAGCGCCGACTCGCCGCCCTCGGCCTCCGGCGAGGTGACGCGCTTGTCGCCGCGGGCGTCGTTGAACGCCTTGGCCAGCTTGTCCGGTGTGGCGCCGGCGCTTGTGAGTGCCTTGTTGACGTCCGAATCGACCGTCGCCAAGCCCATCAGCAGGTGCTCGGTGGCGACATACTTGTCGCCCAGTTGCCCGGCCCGCGTCTCGGCGTCGGCCAGCACGCGGGCGAAGGCGCCCGACAGTTGCGGCTGGGCGACGGACGACCCCGACGAGCGCGGCAGCCGGTTGATCGCCTTTTCGGCCGCCTCGTCGATCTGCTTGGGGTCAGCACCGACGGCCTGCAGCAGCGCGCTGACGGTGTTGTCCGGGTGCGTCAACAGGGCGTGCAGCAGATGCGAGGGCTGAGCCTCGGGGTTCCCGGCGGTCAGCGCCAAGCGCACCGCCGCGCTGACGGCGTCACGGCTGAGAGCCGTCAATTGGTCGATGTTCATGCGTGTTCTCCTAAAACCAAAGTTGAGTCTACCTCACTCAACTCAGCATGGCGCGCACATATTCCTACTTCTTGAAGGCCCGGATGACGCCAAAAATGAACACCCCGATGACGAGGATCACGACGGCGGTGATGATGACGCCGAACAGCCACGAGATGACGCCGCCCAGCAGACGGAGCAGCACAATAGCCAAAGCCACAAGCAAGATAGCTTTGAGAAAGTTACCGATCGATGAACCCTTGCTGGTCGGGCTTTGGGTATCTGTTGTCATGCATCCAGCCTAACCCTCACACTCATTCCCCTGAGTGGAGGGGGGACGCGAAGCGCCGGGGTGGTTGGTTCCACTGCCCCCAACGACAGGAAGGTCTGTGCATGCGCACCCAGCCTTCGGGTGTCCTGCACAGACCCTTCATGTCTCTCCCCCCATTAAGACGGTGACGGGAGGCGTTTCATAACACCACCGGGGAAGTTTTCTTGACACATCTTCAATTCCCCTGCGGAGGGGCGGCGCCGGAGCCACGGAAAATTCCCCTCTGGGGAGGTGCAGCGCCGGAGCCACGGAAAATTCCTCTCCGGGGAGGTGCAGCGCCGGAGCCACGGAAAATTCCTCTCCGGGGAGGTGCAGCGCCGGAGCCACGGAAAATTCCCCTCTGGGGAGGGGTGGCAGTCGCGAAGCGACTGACGGGGTGGTCCCCCAAGCGGGTGCAGCGCCAGAGCCACGGAAAATTCCCCTCTGCGGAGGGGTGGCAGTCGCGAAGCGACTGACGGGGTGGTCCCCCAAGCGGGTGCAGCGCCAGAGCCACGGAAAATTCCGGCCTCTGCGGAGGGGTGGCAGTCGCGAAGCGACTGACGGGGTGGTCCTCCTGCGAGGGAAATCACAGCGGCTAAACTGGAAACACCCACTAGGAGGAACATCACCATGCCCGCACCCACTGCTCTGCAAGCTTCAGACATCAACGCCTGGCGCTCGGCCTTCGCCGACGACAAGGCCGCCCGCGTCGCCCAGAACGCTGTCACCAAGACCAGCATCAACGACATTGCGCTCGACCGGACGGTCGTCACGTCCATCGACACGTCCATGAGTGTCCAACTGGACACCTGGAAGGTCGCCAACCAGAAGAAGTCGGGGCGCTGCTGGCTGTTCGCCGGGCTCAACTTCTTGCGTCAGCACGTCATCAAGGAGTTGGATCTGGAGGGTTTCGAATTCTCCCAGACCTACCTGCACTTTTTCGACAAGCTTGAGAAGTCCAATTGGCTGCTGACTTCGATGATCGAGCTGGCTGACCGTCCCCTTGACGACCGCCTGGTGTCGCGCCTGCTGACCGACACCATGGGTGATGGCGGCCAGTGGGACATGTTTGTCTCGCTGGTCGACAAGCACGGTATCGTGCCGCAGTACGCCATGCCGGAGACGGAGTCGTCCTCCAACACCAAGCTGATGACGGGCACGCTCGACACGTTGCTGCGCCGCGGCACCCGAGACCTGCGGGCGGCCATCGCCGGCGGCCAAGACCCCGAGCCGCTGCGCGCCGCCATAATGGCCGACATCTACCGTGTGCTGTGCATCCACCTGGGCACGCCGCCCACCAGCTTCTTGTGGCAGTGGCGCGACAAGCAGAAGAACTTCCACCGGGGCGGCCAGATGACCCCGCTCGAGTTCGCCAAGCATGTCATTGATGCAGATCTGGACGAGTATGTTTGCGTCGTCAACGACCCGCGACCGAGTTCCGGCTACGGCCACATGCTGACCGTCGACCACCTGGGCAACGTCGTCGGCGGACGCCCGGTTGCCTACCTAAACGCTCCGGCCGACGTGCTGAAGCACCTTGTCGCCACCTCGTTGCAGGACGGACGGGTGGTGTGGTTCGGCTGCGACGTGAGCAAGCAGTTCGATCGGGCGACGGGCTTTTGGGACGCCAACCTGTTCGACTATGAGGCCGTCTATGGCGTCGACCTGACGATGTCCAAGGCCGAGTGCATGGAGTTGGGCGAATCGGCCATGAACCACGCCATGTTGTTCACCGGCGTTGACATCGTGGACGACCAACCCCGCCGCTTCCGGGTCGAAAACTCCTGGGGTGACGACCGCTCCGACAAGGGCTTCGACACCATGAACGCCTCCTGGTTCGCGGAGCACGTCTTCGAGGTGGCCGTCCGCAAGTCCGACCTGCCGGCCGACCTGTTGGCCGTCCTCGACCAGCCGCCGATCGTGCTGCCCCTGTGGGATCCGATGGGCTCCCTGGCCTGAGTTAACTGGCCGCCAGGGCCTGCTGGACGGCGTTGCTTGGCGCCTCGTATGGGACGGTGCGGTGCGTCACCATGTCGTAGGTTAGCTTCATGTCGCCGGCCACCTCGCGCACCTGGTAGCCCCAATAGAGCCAATCATGGGCGACGGTGTCGTCCCCCACCCCCACCGTGTCGACGCCCAGCATCTGGCAGCTGGCGACGGCGCGCGGCAGGTGATACGACTGCGAGACGACGATCAGGCTCGTCACCCCGAAGACGTCGCGCGCCCGCGCACAGGAGCTGAAGGTGTCGTTGCCGCCGTAGTCGGTGACGATTCTGCTGGCTGGCACACCGGCCGCAACCAGCGCGGCTTTCATGCCGTCGGGCTCGGAGTAGCCGCCGTCGCGGGTGCCGGAGACGATGATTACTTTCGTCTTTCCCGCCGCGTACAGCGCCGCCGCCACGTCGAGGCGCTTCTGCAGGTAGGGGGACGGGCGCGCACCCCACATCGCCGCCCCCATCACCAGGGTGACGTCGCGGTTGGGCACGTCATCGACGCTGTGGATTCGCGAGTGCGATTCCCACCAGACAACAAGGGACGGGACGCCCACGCCCAGCCCTAGCAGGACGATGATCGCGACAAATGACACCAGCCCGCGCCGCGCCCGGTGTCTGCTCATGGGTCCAGCCTAGACGATTGACCCAACCGCCTACCGGCGCATCTCCCGGTACGCCCTGATCAGGTTCTGGGTCGAGGCGTCTTGGGCGGCCAGCGCCGTCTCGTCGCCGGTGACGGCAGGGGCGATCTCCAGGGCCAACTTCTTGCCCAGCTCGACGCCCCACTGATCGAAGCTGTCGATGCCCCAGATGACGCCCTCCGTGAAGACGATGTGCTCGTACAGGGCGATCAACTGCCCCAGGACGGCGGGCGACAGTTCGGGGGCCAGGATCGACGCCGTCGGCTTGTTGCCGGGGAACACCCGGGCTGGGACGATCGCCTCGGGGGTGCCTTCGGCCCGCACCTCGTCGGCCGTCTTGCCGAAAGCCAGGGCGGCCGTTTGGGCGAAGAAGTTCGACATGTACAGCGCATGGACGTCCACGTCCCCGTCCGCCAGGGGGTGCGCCGGGTTGGCGACGGCAATGAAGTCAGCCGGGATGAGGCGTGTGCCCTGGTGGATCAGCTGGTAGAAGGCGTGCTGCCCGTTTGTGCCGGGTTCGCCCCAGAAGACCTCGCCGGTGCCGCAGGTGACGTCGCTGCCGTCCCAGCGGACGCGCTTGCCGTTGGATTCCATGGTCAGTTGCTGCAGGTAGGCCGCGAACCGGTGAAGGTTCTGTTGATAAGGCAAAACGGCATGGCTTTGAGCACCCAGGAAGTCGGTGTACCAGACGTTCAGCAAGCCCATCAGCACGGGGACGTTGGCATCCAGCGGCGTGTTCCTGAAGTGCTCGTCCATGGTGCGCAGGCCGCCAAGGAACGCCCGCCAATTGCTCTCGCCGACGGCCAGAAGCCCGCTCAGACCGATGGCGGACGGCACCGAGTAGCGCCCGCCCACCCAATCCCAGAAACCGAAGGCGTTGTCCGGGTCGATACCGAACTCGGCCACGCCCGTAAGGTTCGTGGAGACGGCGACGAAGTGCTTGGCGATGGCCGCGCCCACTTGCACCGGGTCAGCGGCGTCCACCAGACCCTTGGCGGCCAGCGCGTCGATCAGCCACGCCCGGCAGAGCCGCGCATTGGTCATCGTCTCGATGGTGGTGAACGTCTTGGACGAGACGATGAACATCGTCGTGGCGGGGTCGAGCCCGTCCGTCTTCTGCCAGGCGTCGTTGGGGTCGATGTTCGACACGAACCGGCATTCCGGGCCGTCAACGTACGGCTTGAGGGCCTCGTAGACCATGACGGGGCCAAGATCCGACCCGCCGATGCCGATGTTGACCACCGTCTTGATCGCCCGTCCGTCCACGCCTTTCCAGTCGCCGTTGCGGACGCGGGCGGCGAAGGCGCACATCTTGTCGAGCACCTCATGCACCTGGGCAACCACGTCAACCCCGTCAACCACCAGCGATTCTGTGGCTGGCGCGCGCAGGGCGGTGTGCAGAACGGCGCGGTCTTCGGAGACGTTGATGTGCTGGCCAGTGAACATCGCCTCGCGGCGGGCTTCCAGGTTGACCGATTTTGCCAAGTCCAAAAGGGACGCCAAGATGTCGTCGGTGATGAAACCCTTTGACAGATCGACCACCAAATCACCGGCTGAGAAGGTGAAACGATCAGCCCGGCGGGGGTCGTCGGCAAACCATCGCCGCATGTCGGGGGTGAATCCGCCGGCCTGGCGGCGCAGCGCCGCCCACGCAGGGGTAAGGGTGGAATCAATCGGTGTGTCCATGAGGTCAAGCATAGTGAGGAATCAAACCGCCGCCTTGAGAACTCGCCTCACAGAAGAACGCAAGGCGTCCGGGTCAGCCCAGATGGCCGATTCAGCGCGCTACCATGGCACGCCCCGACCGGCTGTCGTTTCCTCTGACGTGAGAACCCCGTTCCCACCCTCGCTTCGTCAAGATCCGCACGGGCGCGTTGTGCTCGGTGCCCCGAGAAACGTGAGACGTGCTGGGCGAATCCGTGCGAATGGGACTCGAACCCAACCGTTGCCCTTCACGTGCCATCAGAGGCTAGCAGCCACCGTCAGGCGTCCCGCCGAAGCGGTCGGCCCGCAGTGCGCGCCCCTTAACGAAGTTACCTGCTGTCACGTCAGTCCACTGGCGACAATTCTAGAGCACATGAGTGAGGCTCTCGCGAACAGGCGTGCTCACAACCCCCGGGCGCCGGCAAAGCCGTCGGCGTGAATTCCCCTCTGGGGAGGGGTGTCGGCGGAGCCGACGGGGTGGTCCTCCAAGCGTGTGCAGGAAGCTGACCGACCACCCCGTCAGTCGCTTCGCGACTGCCACCCCTCCGCAGAGGGGAATTATTCTTGGGCTAGTTGGTTGATGGTGGCGAGGTCAAGGCCGGTGATCTCGGCAACGTCAGTGTGCGTAAAACCCATCTTCAGCGCCACACGGGCGCTGGCCAGTTGAGCCTCCCTGGTGCCTCGTTCCATGCCTTGCTCGATGCCTTCAGCGCGGCCCAGTTCCATGCCTTCGGTCCGGCCC
>WRFI01000008.1 GCA_009778875.1 Propionibacteriaceae bacterium
ACGGTATTCAGCTAGACAACGCCAAGTTCGCATACGACGACAAGAGCGTGATGCTTCCTGCGGCGAGCGGCCGTGATGGACTGGTCCTGACTCGACAGGATGCCAGCGCGCGGTTCTGGAAGGTCGGCGGTTTGGTGGCCGACTGATAGGGGCCTTGGTCAATCAGCCTCGTCAGTGGCTGTCAGCGGATAGGCGGGCGGATCACCCAACTCCCAATCTGCCATGCCCGTGCGTTTCCACATGAACGTCTCGATTGCTGCCTCATCTAGCTCATCGAAGCCCTGCTCTTCTGGCAACGGGTCGCCGCTGGAGTCAGTCTCAATCGCATCTCCGGATGCGTCCGTCCACCAACAACGGATTTCCTTGCCGGAAGCATCAAACACCGACCACTCGTAGTAGTCGATAACGGTGTTTGCGGCCATCACGCATACCTCCGCTTGGAAGGCTTCTGCGACGTGCCCTGCTCGAGTGTCGAGCGGGCCGCCCCACGGCGGGCCCACAACGACGATGTTCGGCCCAACCTGGGTGACGGCACCCGAGCGCCACCCATTCGAAAGATCCACCGTCGTTTCCGCGACTGACAGACCAGCCTTTTGCCAGACCGAACGGCTCTGGGCAAGGTTGACATCCCGAATCACACCGATTTTGTATCGCGATCCCATGCAGCAATCATATCCATTTCACCGCCATGTGTACCGGGCAGGTGTTGCAGAGCACGGGATGTAGATGTTGCAGAACGAGGAATGATTTCGTTGCAGGATGCGGTATTACTCGAAGCTGATGCGTCAGATCTCGGAGGGATTCAGCCAGACACGGCGCCGTAGGCACGCAGCAGCGGGAAATAGACCTCGTCGATGATTGCCTCGCACTCGGCCAGGCTGGGCGCCTCGCGGGACGTCAGAACCCGGCCGCGCAGGATTTCGACGGGCAGATTCAGCACCCGCTCCGGCACTCCGGTGATGTCGACCTCGCCGCGCTGCTGGGCGCGCATCAACATGGTCGGCATGGCCAGCGTCTCGTTGCTGAGCACTGATGTGCGGAACTCTTCCAACGAGCTGCCGCTCTGGCTGAAATACGACATGAGTTGCAGTGACGCCACGACCTGAAGCTGGCTGTGCGCGGCAACGCTGGTGGTCATCAGGGCCAGGACGTCACCGCGCAGGCTGCCGGTGTCAGGTATCGGGGTTCGCTCCCGCGACCACTGCCAGGCGACGGCTGCTTCGATCAACTCGTCCCGGCTGCGCCAGCGGCGGTAGACCACGGAACGAGACGTTTGGGCGGCGGCCGCGACCGCTTCGAAAGTGACGGCGGTGAAGCCGCTGTCAGCCAGCAGTTTCCAAGTCGCGCCGAGGATGGCGTCCTCCAGCGCGTCGCCGTATCGACGACCGGTGTTCGCCCGCCCTCTGCCGTGTTCTGTGCGTGACATAAATCCAGTATAAGAGACACTTGCGCATTCTGTGAAGAAACACTAGTATCTTTAGGTAGCAACACGAGTGTATCTAAAAGGAAGCAAGATGTCTCTCACAGAACAAGTCACGGCCCCCAAGAGCAAAAAGATGGATCCCGCCGTCATGCTGCTGGCCTGGACGGTGCTGATCGGCATGATTCCTGTCACCCTTGACACCACAATCACAAACATCGCCCTGCACACCCTCTCGGTGGACCTGAAGGTTGGGCTGTCGACCGTGCAGTGGGTGACCACCGCCTACCTGCTGGCCATGGCGGTGGCCGTGCCCGTCACCGGGTGGCTCGAGCGCCGCTTCTCCGGCAAGACCGTCTGGCTCGTGGCGCTGGCCGCGTTCCTGGTTGGCTCAGTCGGGTCGGCGACGTCGTGGGACGCCGTCTCTCTGATCGTCTGGCGTGCCGTGCAGGGCGCCGCCGCGGGCATCATCATTCCTTTGATGACAACGTTGCTGATGCGTGCCGTCGGCAAAGACAGCATCGGCAAGATGATGGCGTTGCTCGGGCTGCCGGCGTTAGTCGTCCCGATGCTCGGCCCCGTGCTTGGCGGCGCCATTTTGTCGGGAGCCTCTTGGCGCTGGATGTTTTGGATCAACGTGCCCCTTTGCCTGGTCGGCATCGCCATGGCGGCTCACTTCCTGAAGCCCACCGAGCGTCACGAGCACGAACCGCTGGACGTCTTCGGCCTGGTGCTGGCCGGGGCCGGCACCGCATCGGTGCTGTACGGCTTCGCCCAGGCCGGCTCGGCTGGCCACATCATCAAGGCCACGGTTCTGGTTCCGCTGGTGATCGGATTGGTTCTGCTGGGCGCGTTCGTCTGGTGGACGCTTCAAAAGACGACGCATCCGGTGATCGATCTGCATCTGTTCCGAATCGGCTCGTTCACCGCGGCTTGCATCACGGTCGTCCTGGTCGGTTTCTCGTTAAACTCCGGCACCATGGTGATGCCGCTGTTCCTCCAGCAGGTGCACGGGTCGACGGTACTGGTGGCCGGTTTCATCATGCTGACCCAGGGGCTCGGCTCGCTGGCGACGCGCAGCTTCGTCGGTATTCTCACCGACAAGATCGGGGCCCGCTGGGTGGTCGTCGTCTGCTCGATTGTGGCCGCCGGGGCGACCGTCCCCTTCGCGTTCATGGGCACGTCGGCATCCTGGTGGGTGATGTGCATCTGGCTGTTCATACGCGGTGCCGGGCTGTCTGGCCTGCTGATCCCGGCGATGAGCGTGGCCTTCCTCGACGTACCACCACAACAGACGGCGTCCTCGACGATCATCACTCGCACGCTGCAACAGGTGGGCGGAGCTTTTGGTGTCGCGATCGTCGCCGTCGCCATTTCGTGGGCGGCGAGCCGGACGGTACTGACCACCGCCTACCACGGCGCTTTCTGGGTCGTGATCGGCTTCACTGCTCTGACCTGTCTGTCGGCTTTCCGCCTGCCCACCCACAAGGCTGTCAGTTGAGCTTCGGCCAACCCCGGGCAGATGTGCCACAATGGTCGCCATGGGCGTTGTCGCGTTTGGGCTGCTGACGGTTGATCACCGCCTGACGGTTGACGCCGTGCCGAAGCCCAACCAGAAGGTCGTCGCGCTGGGCTCGGACTTCGACTTCGGCGGGCCAGCGGCCAATGGGGCGGCAACGGCGCGGGTACTCGGCATGCCGACACGGTTTATCACGGCGGTAGGGTCCGGATTGTTGGCGTCCTTCGCCTTGGACGGCCTGCGTGGCCTGGGGGTCGAAGTCGTGGACCTGCTGGCGGACGAGCCAGGTGAACCGTCCGTGTCGACGGTCATGGTGACGCGATCCACCGGCGATCGGACGGTCGTTTCACACAACGCGTTGTCCGTGCGCGACAACCTGACGCTGACGGGCCACGAACTGGATGATGCGACGGTGCTGCTGGTTGACGGGCACCACATGGCAACGGCTATCCGTCTTTGTCAGATGGCGCGGCGCCGCGGCGTCACCGTGCTGTTTGACGGCGGCAGCTGGAAGGACGGGACGGACGAGCTGCTCAAGTATGTCGATGTCGCAGCCGTGTCGGCTGATTTCGTGCCGCCTGGGGCGGGCGACGCGCTCGACTACGTCGCGGCTTCTGGGTGTCGGCAGGCTGTCCAAACTCGTGGTGCGGCGTCAATCAGGGTGCTGGACAACGGGCATTCAAGCGAGGTGGCCGTGCCGCCCGTCGAGGTGGTTGACACGTTGGGTGCGGGTGACGTCTTCCACGGGGCTCTG
Organism: Propionibacteriaceae bacterium; assembly: GCA_009778875.1. Lineage (GTDB taxonomy): Bacteria > Actinomycetota > Actinomycetes > Propionibacteriales > Propionibacteriaceae > WRGV01. The sequence goes on from WRFI01000008.1 coordinate 3,694, forward strand.
GCCTATTTCATGGCGCGGGACGGTGACCAGGGTGATCCCAACGAGACCTTCAGCGAGCACGTCCGCCAGGCAGCCGAGGTGGCATCGCTGTCGTGCCGTTACGAGGGTGCTCACGGGATTCAGCGATATGCCTCCAGGTAGCCCGTCACGCTGCGGTTCATTTCGGCGGCGAAGTCAGACATGTATTTGCGCTTGCAGACCGCCTGGACGAAAGGGGTGAAAGCGTCGCCCCGGTCGGCGTACATCTGGCGCAACTCGTCTGGCGTCAACCGCCGGTACGTATCCGTCATGACGACGTATTTGGCGTCGAAGCGCTTCGGTTTGGGACGGGCAATCTGCTGGCTGGTCGGATAACCAAACACCAACAGGGCCGCCGGGAAGACCCACTTGTCCAAGCCCAGCATTTCGACGACCTGCTCGCGGTTCTCCATGACGTCACCGATGTAGCAAGAGCCCAACCCCAGGGTGTGTGCGGCCACCACCGCGTTTTGCGCCGCGATGAGCGCGTCTTGGCAGGCCAACAGCCAGTCGGCCACGCCGGGGTCGCGGGACTGGCACCCGGCCAGGTCATAGGCGTCCCGCCAACGCCGGCAGTCGGCCAGGAACACCAGCACCAGGGGAGCATCGGCGATGAACGCCTGGTTGTCGCAGGCGCGGGCCAGTTGCTTCTTGATGGTTTGGTCGGTGACGTCCAAGATGGTGTAGAGCATTTGGTTGCCCGCCGTCGGGGCGTTGATCGCGCAATCGATGATGGTTTGGCGCAGCGACGGCGGCACCGGCTTATCCAAAAAGCGGCGCACCGACTTGCGCTCGCGCAGCTCGTCAATCGTTCCCATAAGTGTCCTCCGGCTTGGCAATCCCTTTGACAATAACGGTACCAACAAGCCGGCCAGGCGTAAGATCATGCCTCGCAGGGAAACCACGGGAGGTGGCGTGATGACGACGATTGACATCGTTCAGGGCGACCTGACCAAGCAGAGCGTGGACGCCATCGTCAATGCGGCCAACTCGACGCTGCTGGGCGGTGGGGGAGTCGACGGAGCGATCCATGCGGCGGCCGGCCCGGCGTTGTTGGAGGAATGCCGCCGGTTGCGCCAAACAACCTTCAAGGACGGTCTACCGGTCGGGCAGGCCGTCGCCACGGGTGCCGGAAACCTGCCTTGCCGGTGGGTCATACACACCGTCGGGCCGAACTGGCATCGCGGTCAAACGGATCCCGCACTGCTGGCTGACTGCTTTGTCAACGCCTTGTTGGTCGGCGCCGGCATCGGGGCGCGGTCAATTGCGTTTCCGGCCATCAGCGCGGGCGTCTACGGCTGGGATATCGACGAGGTGGCTAGGGTGGCGACCCAGGCGGTCAGGGCCGACCCGCCCGTCACAATCGATCTGATCAGGTTCGTCCTTTTCTCTGTGCGCGATTTCGAAGCGTTCAAGCGGGTGCTGCCGTAGCGGCCGTGGCACAATGACACCATGATTATTGCAGTCAACACTGAAGGGGACGAGGTTGGTGGGGGGCTCGGCCGGGCCTCCACCATGGCCGTGGCCGACGTCCAAGACGGCCAGATCGTCAGCTGGACGGAAACCCCGGTCGGCTGGGACGTCCTTCATGACGACCCGACATCCAACCACGGCGCGCATCATGCGCGCATCGCCAAGTTCATGAAAGACAACAAGGTCGAGGTGATCGTCTCCGCGCACATCGGCCCGCCGATGGCGCATACGTTGGGCCTAATGCAGATCCACATGTTTGTCGGCGCTGCGGGTCCGGCCCGTCAGGCGGTGCTGGCCGCGGCCGCGGAAATGGACTGACTGTTGGGGTCTTTGTCTGGAGTTGAAAAGCTGGCCCGCGCGACGGATCCAAGGAAACCCTCTCGTCCAACCGGATCGGCGGTGAAACCGGGCGTAGCATTGGGCTTGTGGGCGAGAGTGTGAAGCCATTCCGCTGGAATGTGGCCAGGCGGGAGCAGCTTGGACGGCTGCTGGCGGGCGCCTATGACGGCGACTGTTGGTGGCGTCAAGACGAGTTCCAACAGTGCTGTGCCAAAGTCCTGGCATACTCCGGCGGTCGCCGGCTCTTTTTCGTGGGACGCTCACTCGAGAGCATGTTCGACTACCTCAGCGGGGCGTTGTGCGACACATCGTGGGTGAACCGTCTGAACCTGTTCTTGTTTTCCATGCGGTTCACGCACGTGGACCAGCCCGCTTTGAACGCGATTAGGGACTACATGCGCGAACTGGGACTCGATCCGCGAAGCATCGCGCAGTCTGCCGTCACCTTCGCTGACCTAGTGTGGTCCGGCGAAACCTTCTCGAACTTGATCGGCCTGCTGCGCGATTGGTGTGCCGAAGACGGCATGGATTGGCAGGGCGTGCGCCGCAGTATCCGCATCATTGGTGTGACGTCGCGCACGAAAACCAGCCCGAACACGTGGCGCTGGCAGCAACACAGTGAAGCCGTCCGGGCTCTGCCTGCCGGCGCCGTGAAAAACGTGTCGCTTGAACCCCGGTTGTGGGGTTATCTCGGTGACACCCAAGCCAAAGCGACGCCCGCGTACAACCCAAGACGATGGGGTGACGTGGACGTCACACATCCCGACCACAAGGAAAAGTATCTGGCCGGGCTGCAGGAAGCCTGGAACATTTTTGAGGACGGACGCACCCCTGAATCCCGTCGCAGTCTGACGCGCTGGATGACGCAGACCACGGGCATGCAATACGAGTGGTTCCGCAATCTGCTGGGCGAGATCAAGTAAAGGCTTGGCTATTTCAGAGCCAGCTTGTACCGCAGCACGGATTGCGCGTCGGATACGTCGGCGGGCGTTCGTATCTGTACCGTGAGCGACACGTTCTTGTCGGCGTCCCGTGCGGCGTCCTTCACCCATTCGGGCAGGTCATCCGCCGCGATGAGGGCCGGCCGCAAGCGTTGGGCGAAATAGAACGTGACACGACCGTATCCCTGGTTGACGCTCATCCAGGCGATGGTGGCGCTGCCGCGGCTGGCCCTGATCACCCAGCCGCCGTCTTTGTAGTAACGCCAAGCCGTCGCCACGGCGGCGCCCTTAAGGACGTCCGCCCACTGGTCCCACGCCGTGGCAGACGCGCCAAGCGCTTCGTTGATCGTCTTGGGGACGGGCTCGACCGCCGGATCGCCAAACACTGCGCTCATGCCACCACCATACCGCTGGCGGCAGGCGGCGTTGTCCACAGGTTTGGCCGAAATTGATCAGTTACCCACAAAGCGGTGCCAGCCGCAGTGTCCGTCAGTGGCGCACACCACAATTGATGGCATGAGCGAACTAATTGACAAGACGCCGACGGCCATCTGCTTCGGCGAACGGGCGGCGGCAGACCCGCTTTACCCGGCCTACCACGACACCGAGTGGGGGCGTCCAACCAGCAGCGAGTCCGTGCTCTTCGAACACGTCTGCCTTGAGATGTTTCAAGTCGGACTGTCGTGGCGAACGATACTGTACAAACGGGACGCCTTCCGCGAGGCCTTCGCCGGGTTCGAGCCCGAGGCGGTGGCCGGCTTCACCAGCGAAGACGCCGCCCGGCTGGTGACGAACGAGGCGATCATCCGCAACCGCGCGAAGATCGACGCCTGCATCAACGCGGCGCGCATCGTACGTGACATGCACGATGATGGCGAGACGCTGGCCGCCCTGCTGGGGCGGTTCCGGCCGTCCGATCACGCCCGGCCGGAGCCGGGCGGCGTTCCCGCCACCACCGCAGAGGCGACGGCGCTGGCCAAAGAAATGCACAGGCGCGGCTTTCGGTTCATCGGCCCAGTCAACACCTACGCCACGATGCAGGCCTGCGGCCTGGTCAACGACCACGTCATCGGCTGCCCGATTGGTGACGAGATCGGTTGACCATCGGCCACAGACGCCACCACAGCCACGCTGTGAGCACGAAGACGGCGAAGGCAGCCAGGAATCCGCCCAGGATGTCCAGCGGCCAATGGACGCCCAAGTAGACGCGACTCGTGCCGATCAGCCCGCCGGCGACGATCAGCAACACTGAGACGGTAATCCGGGCTCGTCGCGACGCCCAGTACACCAACACCAGAAACACGGCCATCGCCACGAAGGCGCCGCTGATCATCGCGTGCCCGCTGGGGAAGCTGAAGCCCGATTCGACGATCAGCCGATGCCCGTCCGGGCGGGGCTCCCGAAAGATGGCCTTCAGTGCGGCGTTGAGACCACCGGCGATGACGGTCACCGCGGCGATCGGCACGCCGTAACGAAGGCGCGTGGCCGGGACAATCACCAGCACCAGGCAGACGACGAGGAACACATACCACGCTCCGCCTGTTGTGATGACCTTCATCGCCGTCGTCAACCAGGGCGACTGCAGGTCCTGAAGCCAAGAGGTGAACCCACTCCACAGGTGTGGGCCGAAGCCCGCCAGCGTCAACCCGCCGGTGACACAAAAAAAGCCCAGTGCCACCCAGCCGCCCACTATCAGACCGCGGTTGACGGATGCCACGTCGATGGCGCCGGGGCGCCCCGAGGTGTGAGAAAACATGTGTCGGCCTCCTAACAAGAGGCTATCACGCGGCCAAACCGGCCACCCCAGCAAAGAACTGAGCGTCGACCGGTTGACCCGCCCGGATGATCGTCAGTGAGCCGTCCCGCTCGACGATGGCCACGCCGACGTCCTCCAGCCGCGTGATGCCAGCTTGGCGCAGCCGAACGATCAACTCCGGCGACTTGAGGTGAACATGATGCAGGGCCGCCTCGTCGATGACACCGTGTTGGATCACCGCTCGGGCCTCACGGTGCGCCCACGGTGCGCCGCGCATGTGGCTCAGCAGGCCGAAGATGGCCTCCCAGCAGAACAGCACGGCCAACACGATGAGGCCGGCGGTCATCGTCGGGTCGGGCCCCAGCATCGCCCGGGCGGCGACGGCGCCGATGAGCATCATCAACGCGACGCTTGAGCCGGTGAGGCCAGCTCTCAGGCGGTGACCGAAGAACGATATGAGCAGGGTGAAAACCCAAAACAGCACGGTCGCGCCGATCACCAGGCTGAGGGCCTGCCAACCGGTCACACCTAACTCGGTACTCAACGCGTTCATGTCGTCGTCCTCTCACGCGTTCTTGTCGGAAAAGGCTGTCTTCGGAACGAAGAGCAGCAGCACCGCAGCCACCAGGGCCGTGAGCCCGCAGAGCACCCAAACGGTGACGTAACCGCTGAATGAGCCGGCCGTCTGCCCGGGCTGCGACACGTTGTGCAGCAGCGCGATGCCGAACACACACGACGCCACCGCTCCGCCGATCGTCTTGACCCCGTTGGTGAGTCCCGTCGCCACACCCGTGCGGTGGCTCGGGGCCGCGGCTGCCGCCGTGGCTGGCAACGCCGCCACCAGCGCACCCGACCCGAGGCCGGCGATCAGCATGTTTGTCAGTACATGCGAATACGTATCGTGCAGCGGCAGGAACAGCAGATAGCCCACGCCCACCAGCAAGGACGCGCCGATCAGCGCCACCCGGGGCGGCACGAACCTGGTGACCACCGGGAACAGCAGCGCACCGACCACGAGCGCCAGAACATAACCGCCCACCAGAATGGACGTTTGCCCGGCCGTCGCACCCAATCCGTAACCGACTAGCGGATCGGTTCGGGCGAAGGTCGACAAGGGCGTCTGGGCCCCCAGCACGGACACTCCGAACAGCCCGGCCGTGGCGAACACCGGCCACAACGCGGAATTCTTGAACAGGGCGACGTCGATCAGCGGGTCGGCCTGGCGTGATTCGTAGCGGACGAAGGGCCAGATCATCGCCACTCCGACACCAACCGCCACCCACGACCACAGGTTGCCCGGTCCCATGATCCGCAACAGTGACAGGCCGCCGGTCAACGCCAAGAGTGCCACCGCGATGAGAACCGCACCACCGGTGTCGAAGTGTCCGCCGGGCGATCTGGTTTCCTTCACGCCGAACAGAATTACCACGAAGCACAGGCACACCATGATGGCCGGCAGCCACAGCAGCTTCGGCACGCTCCAGCCCGCATCAGCCAGGGCTCCCGCAGTCAGGGCGCCTGCGATCGCGCCGATTTCCAGCGCCGCGACCAAGACGCCAGCCGCCAGGCGGGTGACGGCGGCGGGCTTGTTGTGCCCGCGTGAGCGGAACCAGATCACCGCGATCTCAAGCGGCAGCCAGGCAACATACGCCCCCATGAACGTCCACGCCGCCAGGTAGGCCAGAAATGTCCGGGTGAACGTCAATGTCACCGCGGCCAAGCCCGTGACGGCCGTGGAGACCAGCAGCATGCGCCGATGGCCGAACATGTCGCCCAATTTGGCGAACATCAAGACGACGATGGCCGACATCATCAACTGGGTGCCCTCCAGCCAGTTGACGTCCGCATCCGGCACATTCAAGAACCGGGCAATGTTCGTGAATAACGGCGTGTAGTAGCCCTGAAGGATGCCCGAGGTGAACTCGACGAACGCCAAGAACCCAACGACAGCCACCACCGAGCCGGCCTTGACAGACGTCGCGGGTGCGTCTTGAGCCAACGCGTCTTGAGTCAACGTGGAGTCGCTCATTTTGCACCCCCCGTCAACTCGATCAAGCGCCGGTAGAAGGTGACGCCGCGCTCGAGCGAGTCGATCGTCACCCACTCGTCGACGCCATGGATGCTGGCCCGCTGGGCGGCCGTCATCGCCAGCGGCGCGAATCGGTAGACGGCGGGGGAGAAGCGGTGGAAGTGGCGGGGATCTGTGGCCGCCATCATGACGTACGGCACGGTGACGGCCTCCGGGTAGGACGCCTTGACCGCCTGGGTGATCGCGTCGAACTGCGGCCCGTTTGTGGGGGACTGCGGCGACGGTTCTGAGCCATCAAGCAGCGTGACGGCAATGCCGTCATCATGGACGGCCCGCTTCAGCCGCGCCATGACGCCAGCCACTTTCTCGTCCATGGCGACCCGCAGGTTGAGCACTGCCGTGGCGGATGAGGGAAGGACGTTGTTGGCCGTCCCGCCCGAGATCATCGTGGCGGCGACGGTGGTGCGCACCAGCGCCGCCGGCTCACCGCCGAGCCGGGCGAACAGTTGGGCGGTGGCCGCCGGGGCCTTGACCATGGCCTTGAGCGCGGCCTGTGCCGGGCCGGACGTGTGCGGGATGAAGGCAGACAGCATTGCGCCAACCGACGCTGGCAGGCGGGCTGGAAATGTGCCTGGCCCAAGACGATTGATCGCCCGGGCCAGGCGGGAGACGGCGGTGAACCGTCCCGGCGCTGAGGCGTGCCCAGGCTCTGCGGCCGCGGCAAGCTGCACTGTCATGACACCTTTTTCGCCAACACCGACCATGGCCGATGTCACCTGCACGAAAGACAGCGGTGCGTCCACCACGGCGCCACCCTCGTCAAGGACGAACCACGGCGTAAGCCCCCGGGCTTGGATTGTGTTAGCGATCTCAGCGGCCGCCGCACCCAGAGTTTCCTCATTGCCGCCCAGGCTGAGATAGACGTCGCGGACCGGCTGAAAACCTTCGCCGACGAGCGACTCAACGGCGTCCAAAAGCACCACCAGCGCTCCCTTGTCGTCGAGCGCGCCCCGCCCAAACACCTTCCCGTCGGCAATCACGCCACCAAATGGTGGATGTGTCCACGGGTCGGCCAAGTCCGCCGGCACAACATCGAAGTGGGCCATCAACACCACCGGGTGGTCTGCCAGATCGGGGTTGCCACCCGTCCAGCGGAACAGCAACCCCAAATCCCCAATGCGCTCAAAAGACAGGTGCTCGTAGAGGCCCGGATACATGCCGGGCAGCGCGGACATCAACTGCTCGAACGGGCCCATGTCGGTGTCGTCGCTTCCCGCGGACACGGTGGGGATCTGAACCAGGGTTGACAAATGGTCGGCTACAGCAAAATTCACGTGGTCACTTTAGCCGAGTCCAGCAACCGGCAATGTACAACTGGTCAATGACGAGACGACGGCAGTGGCCTAACCGGCCCGCAGCTGCGCCATCGTCACGTTGCCCATGCACTCCATGAACGCGGCCTCAGCGTTGGCCAGGATTGACCGAAGGTCACACCCGCGAATCAGCAGCGGGCAAGGTGGATCGGCGCAGTCGATGGTGGGCCATCCCTCACCGATGGCGTGGATCACATCGAGTGGGGTGGCGTCGAGGCCGGCCTTCGAGACCCGTACGCCGCCGCCCTTGCCCCGGGTGGTGTCCAGCCAGCCTTCCGCCGACAAGCGCTGCACCATCTTGCCGGTGTAGCGCTCCGGCACGCCGATGGATTCGGCGATCTGAGCGATGGTACGGCGCTTGCTCGCGCCTGTCAGCGTTATCAGCACGCGCAGCGCGATGTCCGTGGCTCGAGTAATAGGCATAGCCCCAATACACCTCCGACTATCTCCCGAGAGTTATCGCAATCATAGCAACTGCCCAATGGATGTGAAGATGCCGCCTCAGCCGGTGCTACCCTGTTGGCTGAGGCGGCATCCATCCACCCCTACTTGGCCTGCATCCACCGATCATGAGCTACTGCGCGACCCTATCCAGGCACCCTGGCCGCGTTGGCAAAGCTCAACAGGCGTCCAGCCTGTCTTCGCATTGCCGCCTTGCCATCGCACCTGTCTAGTGCCGCTCGCTACGCTCAGCATCGCTGGATCCAGGCTTAGCCTGCCGATACAACCTCATCCGACGAGTCGGATCCCGACGGTGCGGCAGGCTCCTCGGCCACCTCAACGGCCAAGTCGCTTCCTGGAACAATCTCGGACGGCGAGAACTTCGCTGGTGCGAAGATGCCAAGCGCGCCCCTTATGCCGAGAGTCATGACGATGTTGACCAGGAAGCAGATGAAGCCCGCGGCCAACAACGCGCCGCTGACTGCTGCCAGAACCATGTACGACTGGAAGGCAGGCTGCTCGTACTGACGACGCATCATGCCCTGCAGGCCGGCCATGCCCATGAAGGCACCCATACCGATGCCGCCGATCAGGTGCAGCCAGAAGTGCCAGTTGGCGAGCTTCTGACTCCACAAAGTGGCGCCGTTGGTCAGTATTGGGAATAAGAAATACACGGCCGAGTACAGCGTCATGGTCAAGCCGACCAAGACGGCCACGTGGACGTGCGGCCCCACCACCCACTGGGTGTTGTGCAGCACGCGGTTCAACCCGGCGTCCGCTTGCATGATGCCCGCGGGGACGGCCAGCGCAAAACCGAGCAAGCCGCCGATCAGGAACTTGAGCGGATTGTCCATCTTCAGCGGACGGGCCTTCCACAGCGTCACGATCGTGATGAAGAACGCTAAGCCTTGAGTGATTAACTCGAAGGCCGTGACAATCTCGCCGGAGCCGACCTTCAGCGCGGCAGGCTGTGCCTGATCCGACAACAGGTGGTGGCTCCAAACCGTCCACGACACGACCAACTCAAGGCCGAGCGCGGCGCGAGCCCACTTGGCCATGAAGACCTCGCGGCCAGTAATCAACTGGGCCAGCAGGTACCAAGCGCCGGCCACGAAGATCAGCACAAGGCCGTCCGCGATCAGGTCAAGACCCCACCAGTACCAGTTCTTGTACAACAAGGCGTCGATGGCGGTGTTCGACAGGCTGACGCCAAAGATCTTCGCCACCATGTAAACCAGGATCAGCACGCCGGTGAACAAGATGATGCCGACGTTGAAAAGCACGTCCACAGATCCACGGGCGATTGAGGCCACAGGCAGGGGTGTCAAGAATTCGCGCTTGCGCAAAATCTTGCCCTGGAAGAACAACTTGATGGACGTGGTGCCAAGTGCGTCGCCCAACATGGCGGCGGCGCTGTGCTTCTTCACCCAGCCCTTCGGTGTGTAGGTGATGGTCTTGAAGATGTTCAAGACGTACAAACCGGTGCCAACCATGACGATGGCGATGCCGAGGATGAACAGGGCACCGGACACCGGGTTGAACTGCGTGAAGTCGGCCGGCAGCGGCCAGTACAGCGTGTACAGGGGCGCGTAGTGCGTCAGGAAGCCGTCCGACCAGAAGACGAACACGCCACCGACGATCAGCCACAGCGTCCAGTTGGCCAGCTTGTACGACCACAGGGGCTTCTTCATCAGGAACGGCACCAGGAAGGTGAACGCCCCGAACACCATCAGGTAGCTGGCGCCGAAGATGCCAACCAGCGGGTGGGCCGTCAGCATGGCAAAGTAACGGTTCTCGTCGACCCAGCCCATCGGCTCGACCAGATTGATACGCATGATCATGCCCTCGATGACGGCAAATGCGTAGTAGAACAGCGCGAAGACAACGTATTTCAGCGTCATCTTCTGCATCGGGGTCATGGCGGACGGCTTGAAGGTGCCTTCGTGTCCGTTCATTAGTGCTTCTGAAAACTTACTCATGACGTGACCCCTTTACTGGCATCCGGTGACGACGATGTGGGTGTCGGCTACGAGATCGGAGCCAAGAGGGCCGGAATACTCGGTCGACATGATGTAGTAGGTGCCGTCTTGAACGAACATCCAAGACAGGTCATTCGGGTGTCCCGGAACGACCTGCATCTGTGCCACCAGCGACCGGTTTTCGCGGAAAATGCCGAACCCGTAGGTCAGGTCTGTGCTTGTAACGGAGAACTTGACCAATTCGTCACAGGGGACGGGCAGGTTGGAATCTGCGTCCAGTTGACTTGGGTCGAACGTCCACAGGGCACCGAGGAAGTTGCCTTGGGCGTCCTTCTGACGGGTGTTGGTGTCGTCTCTCGGGTAACCGATGGTGATGTTGTACGTCGCCTTGACGTCACCGGTGCCGGAAAGATCAACGCGCGACCACGGGATGGTCAAGAACGTTGTGATGTGCAGGCCAACGCCCACAACAACGAGGAAAATTACCCAACCGTAGAACAGCTTTGGGCTGACCTTGAACCAGCTGGGCTTGGTATTGGTAATCCTTAATGCGAACCAGGCAACCAATGAGATGATTGCCAGGCAGTACACGGTGTAGATGATGAACTGACCCCACAACACCGTGGACGAATCAATGTGACTGAGCCACCTGTCCATGCGTCTCCTTCGAGGATGAAGCTAAGGAGCATCTGCGCCCCTTAAAGAGCACTTCTATCATGCTGTTTTATTTCGCTGATAGCAAATCGCCTCTCCGATGTGCGGTTTTCTGGCGTGTCGCTTAATTGAAACAATAAGATGTTGTCACAAAGCAATGACGGGGGCTTCCTCGGCACGGCACCGGCGGAACCACCACAGGGCAAAGATGGCCAGCGCGACCGCCGCCACGGCGGTCAGCCCCTCCGTCGCCCCGACGGACAGGTGGCCGGTCTGAGCGATGGCGGCGGGCAGGTCGCAGACCGCGTGCAGCAGGATGGCCAGCGGGAACAGCCACCGGCGTCCCTTATGGGTGACGGCGATCCAAACCAGCAGCGACAGCGACAACTGGATGGCGACGGCCAGAATCCGCTCGCCGCCGCCCACCAGGAACAGCGGCGCCGCCGTGTCGGTCAACGCCGCCCTGACGGCCGGCGACACCAAGGCGCCGAGCTGGCCGGACTGGTTGGTGTTGATCACGACGGACAACACGATGTCAGAAATCATCGACATGCCGAGCAGCAGGATCGCCTCAATGCCCCCATGGCCAATGCCGTACGAGACGGCCGTGCGGACGCCGTGGAAGTTGCGCTTGAGCAGAGTGAAGCCGACGAACCGTCCGGTCTCTTCGAAAACACCCGCGGCGAAAACCCCATACACGACGTACAGCGCGGGATGGCTGGTGAGCAGCGCGATCGTGCCGTCCGCCTGGGGGCGCAGAACGATGGAGTGCAGCAGCTGTTCGAGCACCAGCGCAAAGACGATGAACACAGCCACGCCGACCAGCATCGGCACGCCCTGCAACTGGAGGCGCTTGCGCAGCCCCAGAAACAGCCCGATGGGCAACCCAAACGCGATGACGGCCGATACGGCCATACACAGAATCGATGCTGCAGGAACCATGATGAGCCTTCCCTCGGCTCGATCCTACGTCAAAACGGTTGCCAGTGGGACGAAGCCGTAACCGAATGCTTGCGCCACCGGTTCGCTTGTCAGATGGCCGTCAAACGTGTTGAGCCCCTTCGCCAAGGCCGCATCGTCGCGCATTGCCTGGCGCCAACCCTTGTTGGCGACCTGGTTGACATAGGCCAGCGTGGCGTTCGTCAACGCATGGGTGGACGTGAACGGCACCGCGCCTGGCATGTTGGCCACGGCGTAGAGAACGGCCGGACCGACGGCATAGGTCGGGTCGGCGTGGGTGGTCGGATGGGTGTCTTCAAAACAACCGCCTTGGTCGACGGCAATGTCCACCCACACCGAACCCGGCTTGGCGCTCATCATCATGTCGTGGGTGACGAGCTTCGGCGCGGCGGCACCGGGAATCAGGATGGATCCGATGATGAGGTCGGCATCGGCGACCGCCTCGCGAATGGAGTAGGCCGTCGAATAGATCGTTTTGACGTGACCGTCGAACTCCGCCTCCAACTCGGCCAGGCGGGCCAGATTGACGTCCAACACGGTGACATCGGCACGCAATCCGAAGGCCATCTTGGTCGCATTCGACCCGGCCACCCCGGCGCCAATCACCACGACCTTGCTGCACGCCACCCCGGGCACCCCGCCGAGAAGTTTGCCTGACCCGCCATTGTGCCTCAGCAAGGTGTTGGCGCCAACGATGATCGACATGCGTCCGGCCACTTCAGACATCGGGCGCAACAGCGGCAAGGCACCGCTTGGCAGCTGGACGGTCTCATAGGCGATGCTCGTCACCTTCGACGCGAGAAGGGCATCGGTCAGCGGTTTGTCGGCGGCCAGATGCAGAAAGGTGAAGATGGCCTGGTCGTCGCGCAGGTGGTGGTACTCGGATTCAACGACCTCCTTGACCTTGATGATCAGGTCGGCCTCCGACCAAACATCGTCCACGCCGAGAACGGTCGCGCCAGCGGCCACATATTCGTCATCGACGATGCCCGAGGCCAGCCCGGCCCCTTTCTCGATGAACACCTGATGGTGGGCGGCCAACTGGTGGGCGCCAGCCGGCGTGATGGCCACGCGGTTCTCCTGGCTCTTGATCTCCTTGGGCACGCCAATCTTCATGTTGGTTCCTTCGTTTGAACTATCGTCGCCAGCATAGGCGACGCATCGCTCGAATCGAAGCCGGGTGTCACTGGGTGACTACCCGGGCTAGGCTGGGGTCATGGAGCACAGCGAAACTGTCGATGACGGCTGGTATTTCAACCAGTCCCCCCATGAGTGGGCGCCTCACGAGCCGAGAGCCAGGGTGTTCCACGCCAGCCTGCCGGGTTATGCGCCGACACCGTTGATCGACGCCCCGGAACTGGCGGCTGCTCTTGGCGTGGGCCACGTTCTGATCAAGGACGAATCGGCCCGCTTCGATCTGGGTGCCTTCAAGATCCTCGGGGCAACCTGGGCTTGCGTCCAGGCGCTGACGGCCGAGTCGGGTTACGCCGGCCCGCCGGATCTTGCCGCACTGCGCGAGCACCTCCTATCGCGCGCCGAGTCCTTCACGCTGGTGACGGCCACCGACGGCAACCACGGACGGGCGGTGGCGCGGGCGGCGCGCCTTCTGGGGTTGCCGGCCAGCATTTTCCTGCCACGCGGGGTGCCCGACGCGGTGCTTGACCGAATCGGCGCCGAAGATGCCGCGATGACGATCGTGGATTCGAACTACGACGGTGCGGTGGCCGCCGCCAAGCGATTCGTGGCCGATGGCCCCGGCCGGTTGCTGATCCAAGACATGGGGTGGCCGGGCTACGACGACGTGCCCGATTGGATTGCCGAAGGCTACCTCACGCTCACCTCGGAAATAGACGACCAAGTCACCCGCCTTGGCCTGGACGGTGTCGACCTCGTCGCCGTCCCCATCGGCACCGGCACGCTCGGGCAGGCGGTCGTCCGGCACTTCCGAGGCCTTGGTCGTGCCCGCCCGACCCGCGTCATGTCCGTCGAACCCGACACCGCGGCCTGCCTGTTGGCGTCGCTGCGGGCGGGCGAGATCGTCACCGTCCCAACCGCGTCGACCATTGCCAACGGGCTGAACTGCGGTACCCCGTCATCGACGGGTTGGCCATGGCTGCGCGACGGTCTCAGTGCCGCCGTTGCGGTCAGCGACGAAAACCTCCGGCAAGCCATCGCCGATTTGGCCAAGGCCGGCGTCGCCTCGGGCCCATCTGGTTGCGCCGCCTTCGCCGGTCTGGTCGCGGCGCTGGCCGACCCACCCCGGCGATCGCAGCTCGGCATCAATGCGACTAGTGTGGTGCTGGCGTTGTCGACAGAAGGTCCAATCCCTGGAATTTCCTGACCACACGCAGCATCACTAGTATTTTCCGAGTAGCGTCATCGTCGTCGAGCAGTAAATACCGAATGTGAGGGAACCAATGTCGGTTGAAGAGCCACAGCTACGCAAGAGCCTGAAGGGCCGCCATATCAACATGATCGCCATAGGTGGCGCCATCGGTACGGGCGTTTTCCTGGCCATGGGGGTGTCGATCAGCCAAGGAGGCCCGGGCGGTGCCCTGCTCTCCTACGCGGTCATTGGCGTCGCCGTGTATTTCATGATGAACTCGCTTGGCGAGATGTCCACGTACGCGCCTGGTTCGGGCAACTTCCAGGTGTACGCAACGAGATACATCGACAAGTCGATGGGCTTCATGATGGGCTGGAACTACGTCTACTACGTGTCGACGACGCTGGCGGCAGAGGCGGTCGCCACAGCCATTCTGATGCATTTTTGGCTGCCGAACGTTCCCGGATGGATCTGGAGCGCTGCCACCCTGGTGCTCATCTTGATACTGAACATCTTCTCAGCCCTGGCCTACGCCGAGGGCGAGTTCTGGTTCGCGGGCATCAAGGTGGTGACGATCGTCATCTTCCTCGTCATCGGCGTGATGATGATCTTCGGCATTCTGCATGGGCCAAGCCCCGGGTTCTCGAACTGGACGCAGGGGGCCGCCCCCTTCGTCAACGGTGCCGCCGGGACGTTCACGGTCATGCTGGCGGCCGCCTTCTCGTACTCGGGCATCGAGGCGGTGACCATCACCTCCGGTGAGACAACCAACACCGACAAGTTGATACCGCAGGCCATCCGCACCGTGTTCTGGCGGATACTTCTGTTCTACCTCGGCACCATCGTCGTCATCGCGTTCCTGCTGCCCTACAACGACCCGAACCTGTTGGCCAGTGACGTCGACAATATCGCCGTCAGTCCGTTCACGCTGATCCTGCAAAAGGCGGGCATCGCGTTTGCGGCGTCGCTGATGAACGCCGTCATCCTGACGTCCTTGTTATCGTGCAGCAACTCGAATCTCTATCAAGGCAGCCGATTGCTCTACTCGATGGGCAAGGGCGGCCAGGCGCCGAAGATCTTCGGCCGCGTCAGCAAGCACGGCGTCCCGGTCGCCGCCGTGATCCTGATCCTGGCCATCGCCTCGCTGGCATTCCTCGCCAGTGTCTGGAGCGAGTCCGTCGTGTACGTGATCCTGATCGACGCCACCAGCATGGCCTGCCTGATCGCCTGGTTTGGCATCGCGGTGGCGCACATCCGATTCCGGCGAGCCTGCAAAGTCCAGGGCATCGACCCGAACCAGTTCGTGTTCAAGGCGAAGTTCTACCCGTGGGGCGCCTACATCAGCGCCATCATCAGCGTGGCGGTCATCGTCGGGCAGGTTTACTTCTTTGTCGGCAAAAGCGGCATCGATTGGGGCCAGATGGCTCTCATGTTCACCGGTATCCCGCTGGTGATAATTCTCTTCGTCGTGTACAAGTTGGTGAAGAAGACGAAGATGGTGCCGCTCGCCGAAATGGATTTGTCTCACACCGCGGCGCTGGGCGAGTAAGGCAAGCGACATGATCGACTTGACAATCGACGATGAAGCTTTGGCCCGAAACATTGGCAAGGCCAAAGACAATGGCGTGATAATCCCGACGTTTCGTCAAATGGGCGACCCGACGACGATTCCCGAAGGGATCACCGAAAAGCTGACCACCGTCGGGCTTTGGGACGTCAACCCGTTGAACCTGTTCCGGATCACCTGGAAGAACGAACCGACCCAAGAGGGCGGCCTGTTTGGCGGGCCGAACTTCATCGAACTGCCGAAGGCCCTCACGGGGGTGGACGCCCGCATCATCTGCCTGGTCGGCAAATGGTTCCCGACGGGTTGTCACAAGGTCGGCGCGGCCTTTGGATGTCTTGTACCAAGGCTTGTCACGGGCCAGTTCGACGCCACTTATCACAAGGCGGTGTGGCCGTCGACGGGCAACTTCTGCCGCGGCGGGGCCTTCAATTCCCGCCTGCTGGGGGTCGATTCCATCGCCATCCTGCCCCAGGGCATGAGCCGCGAACGCTTCGATTGGTTGTCGAACATCGCCGGGGAGGTCATCGCCACGCCCGGCAGCGAGAGCAACGTCAAAGAGATTTTCGACAAGACCTGGGAACTCAGGCGCACCAGGGACGACGTCATGATCTTCAACCAGTTCGAGGAAATGGGCAACTACCTGTGGCATTTCAACGTCACCGGACCGGCCATTTCGGAGGCCTTCGAGAGCCTGGACGACGGTAGTCTAAACCTGGCGGGCGTGTGTTTCACGTCCGGCTCGGCTGGCACACTGGCCAGCGGTGATTATCTACGGCAGAGCCACCCAGGTTTGCGGATCGCCGTGGGGGAGGCCCTGCAGTGCCCGACGATAGTGAACAACGGTTTCGGGGCTCATCGCATTGAGGGCATCGGCGACAAGCACGTCCCCTGGATCCAAAACGTCAAGAACACGGACATGGCCATCGCCGTCGACGACAACGATTGCATGGCGCTCCTGAGGCTCTTCAACGAGCCTGCCGGCAAGGCGTTTCTGTCCAGCGAATGCGGTCTGACTGAACAGCAGGCGGAGAACCTCGCCTTGATGGGCATCTCGGGTATCGCCAACATGCTGTGCGCCATCAAGTTCGCCAAATACTACGAGTTGACCGATCGTGACGTTGTGGCAACCGTCCTGACTGACTCCGTCGACATGTATCGCTCACGCCTTGAGGAATTGCGGGAATCAGACGGTGAGTATTCGCCGACCGATGCCGCCGCCGATGATGCCGCCCACCTGTTGGGTGTGCGCACCGACAACATGCTGGAGCTCACCTACAAGGAGCGCAAGCGCGTCCACAACCTGAAGTACTACACCTGGGTGGAGCAGCAAGGCCGGACTGTCGACGAACTCAACGCACTTTGGTACGATCCGTCCGCCTGGACGGGTGTCCAGAGCCAAGTCGACGACATTGACCACCTGATCGACCAGTTCAACGCGGCGACGGGCCTCCTGGACTGAAGCGGTTGGCGCCAGCCGGGCGCGTTGCGGCGCGGCTGCTCGGGCGCCCAGGTAGGCTGGTGGGTCTCGTCAATCTCTGGAGGTGCACATGCCCGGTTTCGTCCATCTGCACAACCACTCTGACTTCTCAATGTTGGACGGCGCGGCCCGCCTGGAAGATCTGACGAAGCGGGCTGCCGAGCTGGAGATGCCGGCGCTGGCGGTCACCGACCACGGCAACATGTTTGCCGCCTACGAGTTCTACAAGAAGGCCCGCGCGGTTGGCGTCAACCCGATAATCGGCCTGGAGGCCTACCTGACGCCCGGCACGCCCCGCCAGGAACGCCGGCGCGTCCAATTCGGGGACGGGACGGGCGACGACGTTGCCGCCAAAGGTGCCTACACCCACATGACGATGTGGGCCGAGACCAGCACCGGCATGCACAACCTGTTCCGGCTGAGTTCAAAGTCGTCACTTGAGGGCTTTTTCTACAAGCCGCGGGCCGACCGCGAACTGCTGCACCGGTACCACGACGGCCTGATCGCGACGACGGGTTGCCCGTCGGGCGAGGTGCAAACCTATCTGCGCTATGGCCAAATGGAAAAGGCCGTCCAATCGGCCGGGGAGTTCCAAGACATTTTCGGCAAGGGGAACTTCTTTGTCGAACTGATGGATCACGGTCTTGATCTGGAACGCCGCGTGCGCGGCGATCTGCTGGAGCTGGCGCGCCGCATCGGGGCGCCGCTGGTGGCCACGAATGACCTGCATTACGTGCACGAGGAGGACGCCGGCTCGCAAGACGTGATGCTGTGTGTCTCGTCGGGCTCGCGGTTGTCGGACACCGGACGGTTCAAGTTCGACGGTGCGGGCTACTATTTGAAAACCGCCGAAGAAATGCGCGCGCTGTTCGCCGATCTGCCGCAGGCGTGCGACAACACTTTGGCCATCGCCGAGCGCTGTCACGTCAGCTTTGACGAAGAGCAGGGCAAATACATGCCGCATTTCCCGGTGCCGGACGGTCACACGGAGGACAGCTGGTTCCGCGAGGTGGCCGAAACCGGGCTTCGTGAGCGTTACGGGAACCCCCTGCCTGACAAGGTTCGCGAGCGCGCCGACATGGAGATGGATGTCATCACGCAAAAGGGCTATCAGGGCTATTACCTGGTGGTGGCGGATTATGTCGGCTGGGCCAAGCGAAATGGTATTCGGGTGGGCCCCGGACGCGGCTCCGGCGCCGGCTCGATAATTGCCTTTGCGATGGGCATCACCGATATCGAACCGCTGCGATACGACCTGTTGTTCGAGCGTTTCCTCAACCCGGAGCGCCCGTCACTACCTGATTTCGACATCGATTTCGACGAACGCCGACGCGGCGACGTCATCGACTACGTGACGAACAAATACGGCGCCGACAAGGTGGCGCAGATCGTCACCTATGGCACGATCCAGGCCAAGCAGGCGGTGAAAGATTCGGCCCGTGTGCTTGACAAGCCATACGCGTTGGGCGAGCAGATCACAAAGGCTATGCCCGCGCCCGCCCAGGGCAAGGGTGTTTCGCTGGCAGACATTTTCGACCCGCAGGCCAAGCGATACGCCGAGGGGGCACCGCTGCGCGATCTGGTCGACGCCGACCCGCAGGTGGCCGAGGTTGTGACCGTCGCCCGGGGCATCGAAGGGTTGAAGCGTCAGTGGGGTGTGCACGCCTGCGGCATGATCATGTCGCAGGTACCGCTTGAGGATGTTATCCCGATCATGCGGCGCGAGTCGGACGGCGCCATCATCACGCAGTTCGATTACCCCAGTTGCGAGTCGTTGGGCCTGGTCAAGATGGATTTTCTGGGCCTGCGCAACTTGACCATCCTGGATGATGCTCTCGAAAACATCTTGGCAAACAGGGGAGTCGAGGTTGATCTCGATGAGCTCAGCCAGCACCCGGACGACCCAAAGGTGTACGAGCTGCTGCGCCAAGGCGACACGCTGGGGGTCTTCCAGTTGGACTCCGATGGGATTCGGTCGCTGCTGAAAATGATGCAGCCAGACAGTTTCGACGACATTTCGGCGACCAACGCGCTGTACCGTCCCGGCCCGATGGGCGCCAATGCCCATACTGATTACGCGCTGCGCAAGACGGGACGCCAGGACGTTGTGCCCATCCACCCCGAATTGGAAGAGGTACTCAGCGACATTCTTGAGCCCACCTACGGACTTATCGTCTACCAGGAGCAAGTGCTGCAAATCGCGGTGCGGGTGGCGGGCTATTCGCTGGGCGAAGCCGACCTGTTGCGCAAGGCGATGGGCAAAAAGAAAAAGGAAATGCTCGACAAGGAATTCGAGCCGTTCTCCCAAGGCATGCGCAAGAACGGCTATTCCGCCGGCGCGATCAAGGCGCTTTGGGATATTCTCGTGCCATTCTCCGATTATGCTTTCAACAAGTCGCACACCGTGGCCTATGGGATGCTGGCCTATTGGACGGCCTATCTCAAAGCCAACTATCCGGTCGAATTCATGGCGGCGCTGTTGGAATCCGTCAAGGACGACAAAGACAAGCTGGGCCAATACCTGGCCGAGTGCCGCCGCCTGGGTATCAAAGTGTTGCCGCCGGACATCAACGAATCGAGCACCGAGTTTACCCCCGTCGGGGACGATATCCGCTTCGGCTTGGCGGCGGTGCGCAACGTGGGGGAAAACGTGGTCGCCGGTGTCATCGCCGGGCGGAAGGCCAACGGGCCGGCGAAATCGCTGGCGGAATTCCTGGAGCATTCGACATTGGTGGTGTGCAACAAGCGGGTTGTCGAGTCGCTGATCAAGGCGGGGGCTTTCGATTCGCTAAACGTGGCGCGCCGAGCCCTGATGGAGGTGTTCGAGACCGCGATCGATCAAGTGGTGCCGGCCAAACGCAACGCGGAATTCGGACAGGGTGACCTGTTCGCAGATGGGGCGGGCGGCAACACCTCGGCCGTGCTGATCCAGATCCCTGACGTGCCCGAATGGGACAAACACACCAAGCTGGCCTTTGAACGGGAGATGCTGGGGTTGTACGTGTCGGACCACCCGCTGCGCGGACTTGAGCAGGCTCTGGCGGCCGAAAGCACCGTCGGCATAGGGGCGATCGTCAACAACGGCTGGGAGGCCGATTCACTGGTCACCATCTGTGGCATGATCACCCAGGTGCAGCGCAAGCAGACCAAGCAGGGTGCGCTGTGGTCGATCTTGACCGTCGAGGACATGGACGCCAATGTGTCGGTGATGGTGTTCCCGAAAATCTATGAGCAGGCGGCCACGGGTCTGGCACCTGACACGATCGTGCGCATCAAGGGGCGCATCGTGACGAAGGACGACGGTGTCGAGCTGCAGGCCACGGAGGTGACCTTCCCGGAGATTCACACCGATGTCGTCCAAGGCCCAGTCGTCATCCAGGTGTCGGCGCAGCGTTGCACGCCGCCGGTTGTCGACCAGCTGAAAACCGTCCTTGGGGCACACCCGGGGGCCACCGAGGTGCAATTGCGCGTGCTGACGCCGGGACGAAGCACCACCTTCCGGCTGCAGGACGAATACCGCGTTCATCTGTCGCAACCCCTGATGGCCGATCTCAAAGCCCTGCTCGGTCCGAGCTGTCTGAGGGCGTCGAATGTCTGACGCCGACTCGGACCAAACGCCGCTGCTGCCCATATCGGTCGGCCGGAGTGTGGTTGTCTGCCTGGGCGCGGTGGCGGTGTTGGGGCTGTTGGGCGGCCTGCTGTGGCATCTTCTCACCGTCACGCCGGCCTACACGATAGGCGATGACCAGGGCGCAATAATCACGGAACGCGGCTTGTCGCAGGTCTTTGCGTCCGACATCTGGTACATCATCATTTCCGTGGTCCTGGCGCTGCTGCTGGGCGGGGTGTGTTGGTGGCTGTTTCGCCGGCTGGGGTGGCCGGGGGTGCTGTTGACGGTGGTGGCGGGTTTGGCGGCGGCGGTCATCTGCTGGCAGTTCGGCCACCTGCTTGGCCCCAATGGTTTCGCCGAGCGGGTCAGTCAAGCCAATCCGGGCGACCGAGTGCCGATGGACCTAAGTTTGCATGCGCCGCTGCTGGTGCTGGTGTGGCCGGCCACCGTCGGGATACCCATCCTGGTGGCTTCCATCGTTGAGCTGGTGCGCGGGCATGCCCGCTAGACTTGATCTCATGCTGCGAGTTATCGATCTGCGGGTGAATCAGGCGCTGACGGCTCTGCCGAGGGCGGGCTATTCCGTCGACCATGCCATGTCCACAGTGACGACGATCTGCGATGATGTGCGGGAGCGTGGCGCCGCGGCGATCGTGGAACTGTCGGAGCGGTTTGATCACGTCAGCCCACAACTGCGGGTTCCTCCAGACGCAATCGAGCGGGCTGTCGAGTCGATGGATCCGGCCGTGCGGCAGGCTGTGACAGAAGCCATCAGGCGACGTCGGGCCGTTTGCGAACAGACGGAAAAGGAGACGCCCGAGCGGACCCTGGTTGTCGCGCCGGGCGCCAGCGTCACCACCCGAATCGAGCCGGTGCGCCGCGTGGGCCTCTACGTGCCCGGTGGTCTGGCGCCGCTGGCCTCCAGCGTGTTGATGAACGCGGTGCCGGCCCAGGTGGCCGGGGTCGCCTCGATCGCCGTCGCCTCGTCGCCGCAAGCCCGGTTCGGCGGGTTGCCCGACCCGGTGATACTCGGCGTGTGCGGGCTGCTCGGGCTGGACGAGGTTTACTCGGTGGGCGGCGCCCAGGCCATTGCGATGTTTGCCTACGGCGTGCCCGGGCTGTGCGAGCCGGTCGATGTGGTGACGGGTCCGGGCAACGTCTACGTGGCGGCCGCCAAGCGTCACCTGCAAGGTGTCATCGGAATCGATGCTGAGGCTGGCCCGACCGAGATTGCCGTGCTGGCCGATGCCGGCGCCAACCCGCTGTTCGTCGCCGCCGACCTCGTCAGCCAAGCCGAGCACGACCCGCTGGCCGGTGCCGTCTTGGTCACCGACTCGCCGGAGTTGGCCGACGCCGTCCAGGCGCAGGTGGAAGAGTTGGTGGGCAAGCATTCCCTGCGCGAGCGCCTCCAACAGTCGCTGACGGGCGATCAGTCCGCGATTGTGCTGGTGTGCGACATCGACCAGGGTTTGGCCGTTGTTGACGCCTACGGGGCGGAACACCTGGAGGTTATGACGGCTGACGCGCCAGCGGTGGCGGCCCGGGTGCGGAACGCGGGAGCGATTTTTGTGGGCCCCTATTCGCCGGTGTCGCTCGGCGATTACGCGGCCGGTTCGACGCATGTGCTGCCGACGGGCGGCACGGCCAAATTCGCGTCCGGCCTGACGGTTCGCAGCTTCACGAAGGTGATGCACGTCATCGACTACTCGGCCGACGCCTTGGCAGTTTTGGCTGATGACGTCGAAGCCTTTGCGATGGCCGAGTCGCTGCCGGGGCACGCCCAGGCCATCAGCGTCAGGCGCGGCTCATGACGGCCCTCAAGACGCCGGTGCCGCTGAGGAAGGCGCTGGTTGGCATAGACCCTTACGGTGCGCCCGAAATCGAGGGTGTGGTGCGCCTCAACGTCAACGAAAACCCTTTTCCGCCCAGCCCGGCCATGCGGGCGGCGCTGGCCGGCGCGGTGACCGGCGCCCTGGCGGAGGTCAACCGCTACCCGGATCGTGATGCCACGGCCCTGCGGGCCGATCTGGCCGAGTATCTGGGCGCCGGGTTGACCACCGACAACATCTGGGCCGCCAACGGCAGTAACGAGGTCATGACGCACCTGGCGTTGGCTTTCGGCGGGCCGCGGCGCAAGATGGCGGCGCTGACGCCGACCTATTCGGTGTACCCGCAATACGCCCGCGACACCATGACGGCCTACGTGACGGCGCCGCGCAACCCCGATTACACGGTCGACGCCGACGTTCTGCTGCGGCTGTGGAAGGACGAGCGTCCCGACATCCTCATCTTGACAACACCCAACAATCCGACGGGCACGCAAACCCCGCTCGACGTGGTGGCGGCGGCCGCCGAGTTCCCGTGGCTGCTGGTGGTGGACGAGGCCTACCAGGAATTCACCGAAAGCCCG
Source organism: Propionibacteriaceae bacterium (assembly GCA_009778875.1). Lineage (GTDB taxonomy): Bacteria > Actinomycetota > Actinomycetes > Propionibacteriales > Propionibacteriaceae > WRGV01. Next base: position 27,047 of record WRFI01000008.1, read on the forward strand.
GCCGATTCGGCCATCACACTGTTGCCCGATCACCCCAATGTCGTGGTTTCACGCACCATGTCGAAGGCCTTCGCCCTGGCCGGGGTGCGATTGGGCTACTTGGCGGGGGATCCGTCCATCGTCGATGCCTGCAAGATCGTGCGTCTGCCCTACCACCTGGGCGTCCAAACCCAGGCTTTGGCCCGGGCCGCCCTGGCCAACAGCCAGGAGCCGCTGCAGCACGTCGCCCAGTTGCGCGAAGCCTGCCAGGCCACCCAGGCGTGGCTGGCGTCGCTGGGGTTGACGGCGCCGGCCAGCCAGGCCAACTTCACACTGTTCGGCCCGTTCGAAGACCGTCACGCCATCTGGCAGGCACTGCTTGACCGGGGCGTCCTGGTGCGCGAGGTCGGCCCAGCCGGTTTCCTGCGCGTCTCGATGGGCACACCGGCCGAGATGATCCTGTTCCGCGAAGCACTGGTCGACGTGTTGGACACACGACAGAAAAGAAAGGCGACGCCATGAGCCGGACTGCCACGCTCAAGCGAGCGACGAAAGAGACAAACGTCGAGGTCAGCCTTGATCTTGACGGCACGGGCCGGGCGCGGGTCGCCACGGGCGTGGGCTTCTTCGACCACATGCTGACCGCGCTGGCCAAGCATTCGCTGATCGATCTGGACGTCCAGGCCGTCGGCGATGTGGGCATTGACGGTCACCACACCATCGAGGACGTCGCCATCACCATCGGCCAGGCCTTGGACCAGGCACTGGGCGACCGGGCGGGCATCGCGCGTTTCGGCGAGGCGAGCGTGCCGCTGGACGAGGCGTTGGCGCGTTGCGTCATCGACATCTCGGGGCGGGGCGGCGCCTGGTGCACGGGCGAGCCTGATGGCATGGCGACGGTGCGGATCGGTGGCGAAGGTGTGCCGTACGCCGGTTCGATGACGGCCCACGTCATGGCGTCGCTGGCCGAAAACGCCAAGCTCACCCTGCACATGACGGTGTTGGCCGGCCGCGACCCCCACCACATCGTCGAGGCCCAGTACAAGGCGTTGGCGCGGGCTTTACGGGCCGCCGTGGCGCCCGACGGGCGGGTGGCTGGTGTGCCCAGTACCAAGGGCTCTCTGTGACGTCCCCGCGGGTCGGGGTGCTCGACTACGGTTCGGGCAATCTTCATTCGGCCTGTCAGGCGCTGACCAAGGTGGGTGCGAAGGTGACGCTGTCGTCGCGCTGGCAGGACTTGGACAAGCTCAGCGGGTTGTTGCTTCCCGGTGTCGGTGCCTTCGCCGCCTGCATGGCCGGGCTTGGGGCGGGCCCGGGCGACGGCTACCGGCCATGGCTGGCCGACTGGCTGGGTCGCGGCCGTCCCCTGCTGGGGATCTGCGTGGGCCATCAGGTGCTGTTCGACAGGGGAGTCGAACACGGTGTGACCACGGCGGGCCTGGGTGTCCTGCCGGGGGTTGTCGAGCCGGTGCCGGCAACGCGTTTGCCCCACATGGGCTGGAACACGGTCGAGGCGGCGGACGGGTCGGCCATGTTCGCCGGCATCAAGAAGCAGCGCTTCTACTTCGTGCACTCCTATGCGGTCTGTCAGCCGGTGCCCGGCGCCGTCGTCGCCTGGTGCCAGCACGAGGACGCCCGTTTCGTGGCGGGCGTTGAGCAAGGGCCGATCTGGAGCACCCAGTTTCACCCCGAGAAGTCCGGCGAGGCCGGCGCGCGGCTGCTGAGCAATTGGCTGGGAGTCGTCGAGGGGGGATTCCCCTCTGGGGCGGGGTGGCGGCGGAGCCGACGGGGTGGTTGACGCGGCGGGCTCCAGCCGGCCCGAGCGCACCCAACGACGCGGGCCGAGGGCAGACGAGCTTGCTCGTATGCCGAGGCCAAGGAAGTTGTTGACGAGCGAAGCGAGGAGCGACGCCGTACTCGACGC